>USQY01000090.1 GCA_900557045.1 uncultured Clostridium sp. | reverse complement strand
GAAATATAGACTTAGGTATCCAAAAAATGAAATATTAAACATTGCACAAAATGAAAGTTTTGTGCAAATAGGAGTAGGAATATAAATAAAACTAATTATTATTCTATATTATATATAATTCTTTTTAACTTACTTTGCTTATTATCTTATTACTATTATATTATTACATATATTATTTTCCCAAAAACCCAACTTTTTGTATTTTAAAATATAATTTTAAATACCTATTCTAATTTGTTTTAATATTTTACTAAACAAGTTATATGTCTTTCATATAAAAGTGTCTTAAAATCGATTCTCGTGCGTCGTTATTTTAGCCATTTTCAGCTATTTATGTAGGTTTCCAGGATTTTATAAAAATCACTAATATAAGTTATAATTTTCAAAATTAAATTCTCTTTAAATTACAATTTTAATATTATAATGATTAACTTTATTACTGATTTATAAAAACGTCTTAAAAACGATTTTGAAGCTTCATAAATATAAACTAATATATAAGATTATATATAATAATATTTAACAAGTAATAATTGTATAGATATGAAATTAATAATCTATATAAAGTATAATAATTATAGTTTAAAACATCTTTAATCAAAAAATTTCATAATTAACAAATGTTCGGTTTTTAAATTTAATTGTTCGTAAATTATAAAAATTTTTATCATATTTTTATTTTTTTAAATTCTATAAAATAATTTCTAAATAATTTTTAGGTTTCCGCTTCTTGTATAAATTATTTGAATTGTGTTTTTATTTTTTAATCTTAAATTTTGACTATTCAAAAAATGAGCCTACTCCCCTCTCTCCTACTCTTCCGTTTTTTAGTTAAAATTGAATTTTTATCTATTTATAACTAAAAGAGTTGATAGAAAATCTTATCAACCCTTTTAATTATTTTTTATGATAAAATAGCCATTTTCAAATATACTATTTATATGGCAATTACTATCAATTAAGTGTTGTATTACAGCTCCTGCTACTGCTGACAATAAAATTTTTGCAGTTTCTGATAAATTATTAATCATAACAATTTGATCTGCTGCCATTTTATTTAGCATAAACTTCTTTCCTTTTAATTCTCCAAAATATTCTGATAAAGCCCATTCAATTTGATATTTTTTATTTTCTACAATTATTTCTATAATTTGTGACATATTGTTATCCTTTCTATCTTTCTATATCATCTATTTGATTACTTTGTTCTTGTAATTTATTATAATAATCATACATATTTAACATATACATTTCCATTATAGCATATTTTATATTGTAGCTACGATTCTCTTATTACCATCTGTAAATGGATGATCCTTTATTAGCAAGTATAATAGATTAGCTCCTTTTTCTTGAATAGTAGGGTAAACATCTTGTCCTGCAAATGATTGATATATATTTCCCAATATTCCTTTAAATAAATCTCCACGCTCTTTACCAAATATTTCACTTGTTTTACTATATTTTAAATTATCTATAATATTTCTACAATCGTTGTATGTAATTATATTAGAATCAGAAAATCCTTTTTTATTTTTTATCATATCATGGTCATATTCTTCTAACAAATCTAAAGCTTTATAATACTTTCCAATTACTTTAATTACTTCACGAGCCTCGCCGTTTTCCAATTCATTATCCAATCTGTTAGCTATATCTATTAACTGTACTGTTTTTTCTAGATACTCAAGACGTTTTTGATTTATTGCATAACCTTTTAACATGTAATCCTTTATGACTTTTGTTGCCCATTGTCTAAATAATACACCATTTTTTGATTTAACTCTATATCCAACAGAAATAATAACATCAAGATTATAATAATCTACATGATATGTCTTTCCATCACTAGCAGTTGTTGCAAAATTTGCAACAACTGAATCTCTTTTTAATTCGTTGTCTTCAAATGCGTAAGAACCAATTATTTCAACTTTTTCTGGTATAACTACATTTTTCATTTTTAAGCAATATCCAAATGAATTATCGCCTATATGTTTTAGAGTATTTGGTAATTTTACATCTCGTAATTTATCACATCCAAGAAAAGCCATATTTTGTATTTCTGTTAAACTTTCTGGAAGATACACATATTTTAATTCTCTACAATTGTTAAATGTTTGTTCAGAAATACTAGTTATATTGTTATTAAAAGTAAAACTTTCTAATGATTTACAATATGAAAATGCTTGTTTACCTATTGATTTAACCGTATTAGGTATATGTATAGTTTTTAATTTTTTACAGGCACTAAAACAGTTATCTTGTAACTCTATAACAGAGTCAGGTATTGTAACATTTTTCTTGTATATCTTGATTTGATGATAATAATCTGTCAGGT
>USQY01000089.1 GCA_900557045.1 uncultured Clostridium sp. | reverse complement strand
CTAATCATAACGGTGACTCTCCATAAACTTGAATTTAAATTATAACGGTCTTTGCAAATACACCATATCTACCAACTGTATTCCACTCTCATAGATTGGGTGGTCATAATTATCTATAAAGAAATTTTTAATTGTTTTCTCATATTTATCAAATCCCTGCTTAACATAGAAAGGAATATTATTCTCTGTTGTTCCTACCAACATTCTGTCATATTTCTGTTTATAATTACCACATAATGATTTTAAAAGTGTTTTTGCATAACCTTTATTTCTGTAATTTTCTTTTGTAACTATGTTTTTTAATTCTAATGTTTTTCTATCAATGTGCAAAATAACTGCAATAGAAATTAGCTCATCTTCTTTTTTTAATGCATATACATCAGAATCGTTCAAATACTTATGTATCATGTCTTTTGAAGGATCTGCCTCTAAAAGTAAGTCTATATAATCTTCTTTATTTTCTATTTTTTTAACCTGCATTCTAGGTTCTTTGGGTATCTCGTAACCATTGGTATTACTGGTTTGTATAGGATTGCGGTTATAATATCTCATCTCCTCACTAAAAATACACCCACAATATTTTTGCATATACAACCCATACTCTCTAGCCTTAGCTTGCCCTTCTCTAAATCCTACTCTAAAATCTCTATACACAAATTCTAATTCATATTTTTTACACACTTCTTCACACACCTTTTTTAAAGCCTCATGATTTTGATACGGACTTACAAATAGTGTTGTTGTAATTGCATCATATTCATTTTCTTTAGCATATTTTGCTGTTTGTTCTAGTCTAACTTTATAACAATAGTTTACACATCTATTTTGTAAATTGTTAATTACATTTTTGCAAAATTCATCTAATCCATACTCTTCTTGAAAAATAGCATGTATTCCTATGTCTTCAGCATATTGTTTTAAACAATCACGTCTTGCTTTGTATTCTTGGTATGGATGAATATTCGGATTATACCAATATAATGTTGGTATAATTCCTTCATTTTTTAAGCTTTCTATACAATATACACTACAAGGTGCACAACATGTGTGCATTAGTAATTTCATTTATTTCACCTCTGATTTTTCTTTTTTTAATTTATTTTATGAAATTTATATATGATAATACTTTTTTGCTTTTTATTTTATACCTTATACCTTTTCAATATTAATATTGTCTTCCCCAAACAACCATAGTATCTGCCTTTTTACCACAAACAACACATGTGTCTGAAATATGTTCTTGTTCAAAAGGAATACATCTTGAATGTGCACCTGTTAATTCTTTTATTTTATTTTCACATTCAACATCTCCACACCACATTGTTTTTACATATCCTTGATTATTATTTATATTTTTTTCAAATTCTTCCATAGTAGTTGCTATAGTAGTTCTATTAATATTTCTTTGTCTACACATATTGAACATATTTATTTGAATATCGTTTAATATTTCATTTAATTTTTCATTTATTTCACTTAAACTGATTTCTATTTTTTCATTATTATCTCTTCTTACAACAACACATTTTCCATTTTCAATGTCACGTGGACCAAGTTCAATTCTAACTGGAACACCTCTCATTTCCCAATCATTAAATTTATATCCAGGTGAATATTGTTCTCTTACATCTAACTCCATTCTATATTTTTCATTTAATTTATTAAATAGTTCTGTTGCTGCCTCTTTTACTCCTGGTTTATGCATTGCAACTGGTACTATAACCGCTTGAATAGGAGCTACTTTTGGTGGTAGCTTTAGACCTCTATCATCTCCATGAGCCATAATTAGTGCACCAATTAATCTTGTACTAATTCCCCATGATGTTTGATATGCATATTCTTCTTTTCCTTCTTTGTTTTGGAATTTTACTTCAAATGGTTTTGTAAAATTTTGTCCAAAATAATGTGAAGTTCCTGCTTGTAATGCTCTACCATCATGCATTAAAGTTTCTACTGTATATGTTGCTTCTGCCCCTGCAAATTGCTCTTTTGGTGTTTTTTGTCCTTTTAAAACTGGTATTGCAAGTAATTCTTCTATAACTTTTGCATAAATATCTAACATTTGTAATGTTCTTTCTTCAGCCTCTTGGCTTGTAGCATGAATTGTATGACCTTCTTGCCATAAGAATTCTCTTGAACGTAAAAATGGTCTTGTTTCTTTTTCCCATCTTAAAACATTACACCATTGATTATATACCATTGGTAAATCTCTCCATGATGATAACCATTTTGAGTATAAATTTGAAAACATTGTTTCTGAAGTTGGACGAATACAATATGGGTCTTCTAATTCTTCTCCTCCTGCTTTAGTAACTAATGCAACTTCTGGCGCAAAGCCTTCAACATGGTCTTTTTCTTTTTGTAATAAACTTTCTGGAATTAAAACTGGAAAATATACGTTTTTTACACCTGATTTTTTAAATAATTCATCAGTATATTTTTGTATATTTTCCCAAATTGCATAACCATATGGTTTTATTGCTATACAACCTTTTGTGCTTGTGTAGTCTGCAAGTTCAGCTTTTATTACTATGTCTGTGTACCATTGTGCAAAATTTTCATCTATGTTTGTTATGTCTTTTACAAATCCTTTTTGTTCGTTCATGTTCTTTTCTGCTAATATGTGTGTGATATTAGCATTTCCTCCTTTTTTGTTTTTTATGGTTTATGGTTAATAATATAACATATTGTGGGAGTTTTTTCAAGGGTTTGTGTTATTTCGTCAGGATAATGTGACTTGTAAGTGAAAATGTCCCAAATTTTGATTCAGTTTGTAAATGAAAAT
>USQY01000088.1 GCA_900557045.1 uncultured Clostridium sp. | reverse complement strand
TTCTCAGGTGAGGAACTCAGAAACAAGGCCTTCCTTGTTATCAAGAAGCTCAACTATGATCTTCTCAAGTAATCTGATATTACAGGACAATTAAAAATATCAATATATTAAAAAAATTAAATATAAGGCTAGATTATTTGGATTTAGAGTTAGACTTAGGATTGGAAGATGTTATTTTAACAACTGAATTGATAACCCTTATCTCTATAGTAATATCAAATATACTACCTCACATTATAAGCAGGTATATACCAGATAAATATAGGCATAAAATAATGCCCATATATATTAACAAAAATGCATATTACATCAAACTTAACTGTATATTTCAACTAAAAATAGTACATATTATAAACATAATATATATCTATTTAAAGAAAGGAAAAAGTGATAAAAATGAATGAACATCCAATAGAAGGTTTGATGACTACAGCGATGGATAGCATACGTAATATGATTGATGTAAATACAATAATAGGTGAACCAATGGAAATCTCAGAAGAGATTACTATAATACCAATATCTAAAGTTGGTTTTGGACTAGCAGCTGGTGGGAGCGAATTTAAAGATGAAACTGTTGAAGGGTATTTAAGAAAACAAAATGATGAAGAAGAAATTCAATATAGATTACCTTTTGGAGGAGGCTCTGGTGTAGGTGCTAGTATAACTCCAGTAGCTTTTATAGTGGTTCAGAGTGAAACAGTTAAACTAATGCCTGTTGAACATAATAATTGTATAGATAAACTTCTAGATTATGTTCCTGATTTATTTGAAAAAATAAATAAATATATGGATAAAAAAATAGAAAATAAAGAAAAACAAACAGAAAAAATCATAGAACAGATGAGAAAAAATTCACAATAAGTATAAAGAGAGGTAATAATAAATGTTAGATAAATGCAATATATGTCCACATAATTGTAATGTAAATAGAAATCTAGGACAATTAGGTAGATGCAAAAGTAATGCTAATGTAAAAATTGCATTAGCATCATTACATAAATTCGAAGAACCATGTATTAGTGGAGAAAATGGTTCTGGTACAGTATTTTTTTCAAATTGTAATTTAAGATGCACATATTGCCAAAATTATGAAATAAGTCATTTAGGAAAAGGAAAAGAAATAACAATTAAAGAATTAGCAGATATTTTTATAAATCAACAGGAAAACGGAGCTCATAATATTAATTTAGTAACACCTACAATGTATGTGTATCAGATTATTGATGCTATTAAAATTGCAAAACAAAATGGACTTACTATTCCTATTATTTATAATACAAATAGCTATGAAAATGTTGAAACAATCAAACTGCTAAAAGGATATATAGATATTTATTTGCCAGATTTAAAATATTTTTCAAATGAGTTATCAAAAAAATATTCAAAAGCTGACAATTATTTTGAAAATGCCACACAAGCAATAAAAGAGATGTATTCTCAAGTTGGAGGACCTGTATTTAATGAAGACGGATTGCTAAAAAAGGGAGTTATTATTAGACATTTAGTTTTACCACATTATTTGCAAAACACTAAAAATATCTTAAAATGGATTAAAAATAATTTACCAGATGATATATATGTAAGTGTGATGGCACAATATTTCCCATGTTATAAAGCTGTAAATGATGATAAAATAAATAGAAAATTAACAAAGCATGAATATAAGATAATTGAAGATTACATATATTTAATAGGTTTAGAAAATGGCTACTTGCAAGACCTAGAGGAAAATGAAGAACAATATGTTCCACACTTCTAAATAATAGTAGTGTGGAACATAAAAAATATTACCAAAATTTCATAATAGAATGTAATATTGATCCGTCAGTGCTTTTTACAACTACATAATTTGCATCATTATCAGTTCCATAATAAGCAATTATATTATTTTCAGATAACTTAATTTGTTTTTTATATAATATTTCAAATTCATTGCATTCATGTGAACAGCATAAGCTATCTGGCAAAATTTCTGTAGCAATATCTAAATAACATAAATTGTTCATATGATTATTTACATCTATATCAGATTTTCGTATTTTGTAATCTAATTCAGTAGAATAATCTTGTAATTCAGTTAATTTTGGTAAATCAGTTATACCAAAAACTGATTTATCTTCAGGTATGTAACCTTCAATTATTTTATCTTGAATTTTAACAACTTTGTTATGAATAGGGTTTATTAATACCCATTTAGAAGATGCAATACATACTATATCTCCTTTGGAATTAAGAACTTCGAAATCTCTATAAGAATATAGTTTAGTATTATATCTAGACCAGGTTTTAACTGTAAGAATATCGTTATATTTAGGTCTGGATATGATTTTGGCTTTCCAATTTAATAAAGCCCAGGAAAGATTTGTTTTTTCGATATCGGTTACGCCATAGCCAATGCTTGAAGAATGCATTTCGGCGATATTTTCTAATATGGAAAGTAGACCTTTGTTGCTGAGATGGTTTGATTTGTTTAAGAGTGTTAGGTCTACTCTGAAGTTTTTAGTAAAAAACATGGTTTGTGCCTCCTTGTGAAATGTGTTAGTGGTGTTATAAATAAATTTTTTGGGGGTGTGGTGCCGAGAGAAAAAATTTGTTACTTTTGAAAAAACAAATTCCTTCAAACGCGGTGTGGTGCGTACTTGTTTTATTGGACTTGTTACGATAATGACTGAGGTTGAATGTTTGAGGGCTCAGGTCGGAGATTTGTTTTTTCAAAAGTAAAAATTTCTTTCTCTGAATGAGGTTTGGAGTATGTATTTATTTATAACTATATAATTACTATTAATTGATATTATTATAACATTATTTGGGGTAAAATCAAGGTGAAGTGGGAATTTTGTTGAGTTATAAGTAAATATTTTACTAAGATATAGGTAAAGAGCTTATTAATGTATAAATAAAAGTTTTATTAAGATATAGGTAAAGAGTTTATTAAGATA
>USQY01000087.1 GCA_900557045.1 uncultured Clostridium sp. | reverse complement strand
TACAATTAATAATAATTATATTTTAAATATTAATAATAGGTAAAAAAATGAATATTAAAAAAATTTATATAATAGTGATATCTATTTTAATAATAATATTAGGAGTAGTAATATGGTCATTTTTTAATGGAGAAAAAGAAGTAATAAATAGTATACAGGAGATTACTCCAGAGCAAGAAATATCTGATGAACAATTAAGAAATACAGTAGTATCATTATATTTTATAAATAAAGACACTGGAGATATAGAAATTGAAAATCGTTTAATAGATGTAAAAAGATTATTAGTAAATCCATATAATGAACTTATAAACTTATGGATATTAGGATCAAATAACGAAAAATTAAAAACATGTTGTTCAAATGAAGTGAAAATTAATAACATAGAGTTACTTGAAAATTGTTTAACTGTAGATTTATCAAAAAATTTCATAGAAACATATAATGGAGAAAATGATAATGAAATAAAAGTTGTATATTGTATAGTAAATACATTAACAGAATTAACAGAAGTAGATTCAGTTAAAATACTAATAGAAGGTCAAGAAAATCAGTATTTGGGGAAAGTTAAATTATCCGAAAAATATTACAGGATTAATAATTAAATATATAATATTAACCCGTTTCTGTTATGTATTTTGTACAACAGAAATGGGTAATATTTTATTTTAGTATTTTATATAATTTTATTGAATTACTGAAATTTTTAAAATTTCTGAGGAAATTTTCTACTTCTGATAAAGATTTAATAGTGTTTTTTTTCTTTTGATTAAAATCAAATTTTGGCTTTATATTTTTTTCATATGGTGTACTTCGTTCATTAGTTTTTATTGGATTAATTAAATTGTTATATAAATTATTTTTCATATAAAATAACCTCCTTACATTTGATAAGAGTTAACAAATAATCCGACTATTTTTACAAATAGTATTTAAAATAAACAAAATTTATTATATAATACTAGATATTACTAAAAATGTTACAAAAAGGGCGTGATAATTATTTTAAAAGAAAATGAAAAGTTAAATGATTTGCAAATAAATAATTTGAAAATAATACAAGATAAAGAAGGATTTTGTTTTGGAATTGATAGTATTTTATTGTCAGAGTTTGCAAAAAATATAAAAAAGAATAGTACAGTAATTGATTTTGGGACAGGAACTGGAATAATTGGTTTTTTATTAATAGCTAAAAATAATATAAAAAAAGTAACAGGTATAGAAGTACAATCAGAAGTTGTAGAAATGGTAAATAGAAGCATAAAAATAAATAAGTTAGAGGAAAAATTTGATATAATAAACTGTAATATTAAAGATATCTTATCAAAAGTTGAAAGACAATCATTTGATGTAGTAGTAACAAATCCACCGTACAAAAAAATAAATACTGGTGGTACAAATGAAAATGAAAAGAAATTAATATCTAGACATGAAATTTTAGCAGATATTTTTGATTTTATTAAAGCTGCAAAATTAGTGTTAAAAGATAAAGGAAGTTTATACATGGTTCACAGACCTGAAAGATTATGTGATATTATGTATGGCCTAAGGAAAAATAATTTAGAGCCTAAAAGAATGCGTTTTGTATATTCAAGAAGAGATAGTAAGGAAGCAAAGTTAGTTTTAATTCAAGCTATAAAAAATTCAGGAAGTTTTTTGAAAATAGAAGAGCCTTTATATATATACGAAAACAATGGAAAATATTGTGAAGAGATTTTGAAAATATATAAACAATAAAAATATTAATAAAAAAGAAAAGAGGAAAAAATATGATAGAAAAAGGTAAACTATATCTTGTTGCAACTCCAATTGGAAATTTAGATGATATTACATATAGAGCTGTAAAAGTTCTTGAAAGTGTAGATATAATAGCTGCTGAAGATACAAGGCACAGCTTAAAACTGTTAAACCATTTAAAAATTTCTAAACCTTTAATAAGTTATCATAGACACAATGAAGATAATAGAACAGATTTATTAATAAATAAAATATTAAAAGGGGAAAACATAGCAATAATAACGGACGCTGGTACTCCAGCAATTTCTGATCCAGGTGAAGAACTGGTAAAAAATGCAATTTTAAATGATATAGAAATAATACCAATACCAGGTGCATGTGCTCTAATTAATGCACTGATTTGTTCAGGGATGAATACTAAGGAGTTTAGTTTTTATGGATTTTTGCCGTTAAATAAAAAATTAAGAAAAAATAAATTTGAGGAAATAAAAAAAGATAAAAAAACAATTATAATATATGAGGCACCACATAAAATAAATCAATTGTTAAAAGATATTTTAGAGGAACTTGGTGATGTAAATATAGTAATTGCCAGAGAACTCACTAAAATACATGAGGAATTTATCAGAGGAAAAGTAAGTGAAATATATGAAAAATATGTAGAATTAAAAGGTGAAATTATAATAATTATAGAAGGAAATACTAATCAAAAAAATGAAGAAAACATTAAAGGGTTATTAAATAATATGGAGATTGAAAAACATTATGAATATTATAAAAATCAAAATTTTGAAAAAAAAGAAATAGTTAAAAGAATTGCTAAAGATAGAAATGTAAGCAAAAATGAAATTTATATGAAGTTAATAAATTTAAAATAGATGAAAAGAATAAAAAATAGAAATAAATCTATTTTTTATTTTTTTCTTTTTCAGATAAATTATTAAGTTTTTTTAAACAGCTAGAACATATTTGTTTACCTTTATATTCACTTAAATTTTTAGTGTTTCCACAAAAAACGCAAGTACTTTCATATTTTTTTAAAATTATGTTTGTACCATCTACATATATTTCTATTGGATCTTTTTCAGAAATATTAAATTTATTTCGTAATTCAATAGGAATAACAACTCGTCCTAATTCATCTAATTTTCTAATAATTCCAGTGGATTTCATAATATTACCTCCGAGTTTTTGAATCTAACATATTGTAGCATACTAAATAGAAAAAAACAACAAAAATTATGTTATAATTGTTATTTGTTGTTTTATAGATAAAGATTTAATCTAATGAATATTATAATGAGCACACAGAGATGTTACTTTCTTAGATTAAGTGAAATAATATATAATTAGTGTAAATTTATTTTATAATATAAAATATTAAAAATAAATTTTATATAATAGTTATATTATTTCCAAAATATAAAAAAATATACAAGTTCTAAACAGAAGAAATTAGAATATTATA
>USQY01000086.1 GCA_900557045.1 uncultured Clostridium sp. | reverse complement strand
ATTATATAAAATATACCTTTATTATGTCAATATATAATTTGTCGTTTTTTAATTAAAAAACTATAACTATATTTCACAATGTATGAAAAATAGAATATACAAAACAAAAATGAAAAATAATATACTTATAACATGTATAAAGGAGTTGGAGTTATGGATTATAAAAGTATAGGAAGAAAAATAGCAAAAGCTAGAAACCAAAAGGGATTAACACAAGAACAATTAGCTGAAAAAGTAGATTCAAATTCAGGATATATATCAAATATAGAAACTGCTAAGAAAAAGCCTAGTTTAGGTTTATTAATAAGAATAGTAAATGTGTTGGATTTAAGTTTAGATTATTTATTAGTTAATAATATGGAAAATAAAAAATTTAAAAATGATGTACAAATTATAGAATTATATAAAGAAATACAAATGTTAGATGAAGATGACAAAAAATTATTTTATAATGTAAGTAGTGATATTATTAAAAGATTATTAGAAGAATAATAAATATTGCTAATATGCCAAAATATGAACTTTTTTTGACAAGTAAGTATATAAAAAATTGTTACTTTTGAAAAGGAAAGCTCATTCAAACACAGTAAACTGAGTACTGGTTTGAATGAGCTTATTATTATAAAAATATACTAAAATATTAAATTCCAAATTAAGTTGGTACACATACAAATAATGAATCCACAAACAGTAGGAAGTAAAAATCCAATTATACTCCATTTCCATTTACCAGTTTCTTTTTTTATTGTCATTAAAGTGGTACTACAAGGAAAATGTAATAAAGTAAAAATCATTACATTTATACCAGTAATTAAAGTCCATCCATTTTGAATTAAAATTTGACCGATAGAGTAGGTATCTTCTAAATCTACTAAAACTCCAGTTTGCATATAACTCATTAAAATTATTGGTAAAACAATTTCATTAGCAGGCAAGCCTAAAATAAATGCTGTTAAAATATATCCATCAAGCCCCATAATTTTTGCAAAAGGGTCAAAAAAGTTTGCAATATGTGTAAGTATGCTTAAGTCACCAATTTGAATGTTAGCAAAAAGCCAAATAACAAGGCCAGCAGGAGCAGCAACAACAATTGCTCTTCCTAATACAAATAAAGTCCTATCTAATAATGAACGTACTAACACTTTTCCAATTTGAGGTTTTCTATATGGAGGAAGTTCTAGCATAAATGATGAAGGTATTCCTTTTAATAATGTTTTTGACAGAATATTAGAAATTAGAAGTGTCATAAATATACCTAATAAAACTATTAAAAGAACAGCTAATGTTGCTAATAGAGATGCCGTGAATCCAGATGCAAAACTTCCAATAAATACCATAGAAACAGTTATTAAAAAAGGAAATCTGCCGGTTACATGGAACAAAACTATTTGTTAAAATAGATAATAGTTTTTCACGAGGGGAATCTATTATTCTACATCCAACAACACCAGCAGCATTACAGCCAAATCCCATACACATTGTTAATGCTTGCTTCCCAGAACTACAAGCCTTTTTGAAATATTTATCTAAATTAAATGCAATTCTAGGCAAAAATCCTAAATCTTCTAATAATGTAAAAATAGGAAAAAATATTGCCATAGGTGGTAGCATTACACTAATTACCCAAGTTAAAGTAGAATATATGCCATCTAATAAAATTCCACTTAGCCAGGATGGTGCGTTAAAATTAGTGAACACAATGCCAAGTTTGCTTCCAAACCATTCAAATAAATTGGATAAAAGTTGTGAAGGATAATTTGCACCAACTATTGTAATCCAAAACACAATAGCTAAAAAGCTTAGCATAATTGGAATACCCCATATTTTTGATGTTATAATTTTATCTATTTTTCTATCTGTAGAATTGTAAGACGAGTTTTTGTATGTACATACTGATTTTTGAACCGATTCGCATTTTCTTAAAATACATGATATTAGATTATCTTTCAAATTATCCTTTATATCATTTTGAATATTAAGATTTTCTTTAATATCTGAAAAAGAAGTTGTTCGATTATCACTTAGAATATTTGTAGATATTGAATTAATAATTTTTTCATCACCATCAATTAATTTCAAAGAAATCCATCTTTTTAAATATTTTTTGTTATCAGGTAATAAAGGTTCAATAGACAAAGAAATATTATGAACACAATCTTCTATAACACTATCATATTCAATTAATTTTGGGGTTGGCATAATTTTTCCAGTACAAACATCATTTATAGTTTTTAATAGATTTTTTAAAGATTTAGGTTTTCTTGCAATAGTTCCAACAACAGGAATACCTAATTTTAAGCTTAATAAATTTAAATCAATATGAATGCCTTTTTTTTCAGCTTCATCTAATAAATTTACACAAGCAATTACATTAGGAGTAATTTCCATTATTTGATACAATAAATTTAAATTTCGTTCTAAACAAGTTGCATCTAAAATTACAACAGTGGCATTTGGATTTCCAAAACATATAAAATTTCTAGCGATTTCTTCTTCTTCTGAATTAGACATTATAGAATATGTACCAGGAATATCAACTAATAAAAAGTTTTTTGAATTAAATTCACACATTCCCATTGCATTTGCAACAGTTTTTCCGTGGCCAGTTCCCTGTATGTTGATGTAATCCAGTTAAACCATTGAAAATAGTAGATTTGCCAACATTTGGATTTCCTGCAATTGCTACTACATAATTACTGTTGTTTTTTAATTTGGCAAAGTCATTTTCAAGAACTTTGCTTCCAGTTGATGATTTTGTAAGTCCCATAATAATCCTCCATATTTTTATTTATAAGTAATATATGCGTTTATTAAAAAAAGGTGAATTGACTAAAATCTAAAGCAGACAAAATTTGAAAAATTTAAAATAGTGTCTGCTTTTAATTTGAAATATTATTTAATTTAAGTTTTATGATAATAGTTCTATATTTTTAGCGTCTTCATTACGTATTGCAATAACACTTCCACGAATTTCATAAGCTATAGGGTTTCCAGAGATGCTTTTGAAAACTGGTTTTATTTTGGTGCTTTTTATTACACCTAAATCAAGTAGACGTCTTTTAAGATGACCGAGTACAATTAATTTTAGAAACATAGCCTATCGAACCTATTTTTAAAGTATCTAATGTTTGCATAATATCAATCCTTACATATTGTATTTAAGATGTTTTAAGTAAATCTTATAAAACTTTTGTGAGTTATAGGGCTCCATGGTATATAGTATGCAGTTTAAATTATATTGATAAAGGTAAAATGTTATTTTTGGGTTTAATATTTAGTGTATTAAAATTAGCTGACGAATAAAATATATTAAAATCTTGTTATGCTTTAAAATTAGCTGGCAAAATAAAAGATATTAAAATTTCTTTGTTGTGCCTTAAAATTATCCGGCAAAATAAAATATATTAAAATTCCGTTTCTTTGCTGGTCGTTTGGGTGTGT
>USQY01000085.1 GCA_900557045.1 uncultured Clostridium sp. | reverse complement strand
ATTTCGTCAGTAATATCTTTGGTTTCTGTGCCTATCTTCTCATAATGGCGATTATATTGTGCTAACAGTATATTTTTATTGAATTTTTAAGAAATATACCATAGCATAAAGCAAATTTAATCAAAGGAATAAGTATGGAAAATCCTACAATCAACATATATTGCGATGAATCTTGCCACTTGGAAAATGACCACCATAAATCTATGGTTATTGGTGGTATCTCTTGCCCAATTAGCAAAGTCAGAGATATTAGCCTAAAAATAAGGCACTTAAAAGAAAAGCATAATATGAATCGCAAGATGGAAATCAAATGGACAAAGATTTCTCCTGCTAAATATGATTTTTATTCAGATTTGATTAATTTATTTGTAAGTGAAGAATGCCTACGATTTAGAGCTATTAAAATTGTAGATAAAAAACAACTTAATCATCAAAAATTTCATCAAACACATAACGAATGGTATTACAAAATGTATTACGATATGTTGAGACATATCTTACAATCATATAAAAACTATAAAATTTATATTGATATCAAAGATACTATTGGCTGCGAAAAAGTATGCAAATTAAAAGATATTTTGCAATATACGAATAAAAATAAAGCCATAGATGTTCAACAAATTCGCTCTCACGAATCTGAATTATTACAGTTGGCTGATGTTTTAATTGGTGCTGTTGGATATAAAGATAGGATAAATGAAATAAATGTATCTCTTAGCCAAACAAAAATAAAGTTATGTGAAAAAATAGAGCAAACGCTAAATGTAAGCTTTGATAAAAATTCCAGATATTCTGACCAAAAGTTCAATTTGTTTCTTTGGGAAGGTAATAAATGACTTTAGAGCTTCCTGAACTTTTAGATATTGATTGGTCTAACTATGCAGAACGCATAGGTAATATTTATGATGTATATTTGAATGAAATCTATGGGAAATTATCGTTCTTTGGAAAACCAGTTCATTGTCGTATTATCCCCATATATGATAATAAGCACGAATGCTTTTGGCATTTAATGACACAAGATTTTGAAAAAAGAAAAACAAATGGTGAGCGTTTTCCTGATTTACATAGATGTCGCAGAATTCATTGGATTGCAAAAATTATAACAAATTACCAGTCATCTGATATAGTTTGTTGGGTAAAACAACATAGAAGAAAAGTTGGCAGAAAATCTCTCGTAGAAGATAGAATCTACTTGTGGGCTAAAAAATATGATTTTGTTGTTATCTTGGGTAAACAAAAGAAACCTGAAGGCTATCAGCTAATTACTTCTTATTGCACAAATGACCCAGATACTCTCTATCGTTTTGAAAAGCAATCTTGTGAATATCCAGACCCGAGAAAATCATAGATATTTAAAAAAGTGAAAGTCGCCCAAGAGGACGACCTTCAGAAGTCTTTCCACACGTGGTAGATGACCATTTATTATTTTATATAACACATAACTATTTAAAAGTCAATAGTTTTTCCAAAATCTATTCATAAATGTTGCTACCAATCAATTATATCATTTACTATTTTCTGCTGTTCCGTACTTGTCCTTCGTAAGTAAATCCTTGTTGTTTCAATGCTTTCGTGTCCCATAAGGTCTGCAAGTAATGAAATATCGTTAAATCTGCTTAAAAAGTTTTTAGCAAATCGATGCCTAAATGAGTGAGGATAAACTACTTTCTTGTCTATGCCATATTTGTCGGCGATAACCTTTAATTGGCCAGCAATTCCTCTTGGTGTAATTTTTTCCCCATAGCGATTGAGAAAGATAAAACCTGTTGTAATATTCTTTTCTTCAAGCCATTTTTGCACTTCCACTTGTAATTTTATAGGGATATAAATCCTGCGTAGCTTGCCTCCTTTTGAATATAAATCCAAATAACCAATTTTAATATGTTCGGCTTTTATTTGCACCAATTCGCTAACACGAGCACCAGTAGCCGCCATAAAACGAATAACAAAATACCAAAATTTATCATATCGTTTTAATCTTTTCTTCAAATACTCATAATCAGCTTCACTTATAACATTTTCAAGGTAATTTTTTGACTGAACTTTGATTGTTGTTAATCGTAGATTTTCTTTTTTGATGCTTTCTAAATAGCAATTAACCCCACGAATACGAAGATTTACTGTTTGCGGGCGATAGTTTTCAATCAAAAACATCTTGTAATCTAATAACTTTTTCTTGGTTAGATACGATATATCATACATTTTATGTAACTGATTAAGCGTAAATAGGTATGAATTGATAGTATTTGCAGATAAATTTTGATTGATTAAATATTGTTTGAATTCCTTTTTCATTAAAGTTCTCCTAAAAAAATTAAATGGAAAACTTATTTTATAGGAGAATTTAGAGATTAATTTTCAAAGGTTGAATCGCCATTATGAGAAGATTGGCTCAGAGACCAAAGATATTACTGACGAAATACCTTTTGAAATACCAGATTCGTGGCAATGGGTGAGATTGGGAAGTGTTGGTATTACCCAAACAGGAACGACACCAGCAACCTCTCACTCTGAATATTTTGGAAAAGATATTCCGTTCATCAAACCTGCTGATATTTCTAATTTATCAATTAACTATCATAATGAAGGTCTATCTTTTGAAGGTATTAAATATGCTCGGTTAATTAAAGCTAAATCAATACTAATGGTTTGCATAGGCGGTTCAATAGGCAAATGCTATGTTAATAACTGTGATGTATGTTGCAACCAACAAATCAATACATTTACTCCTATTTTAAGCGATTTCCTGTATTTCTTATATCTTATGCAGTCTGATTATTTTTATAAAACAACAATATTTAATGCTACAGGAACAGCAACACCAATAATTAACAAATCAGATTGGGGAAATATAATTATTCCATTACCGCCGTTGTCTGAACAATTACGCATTGTTGAGAAATTAAAAAATATTTTGAAAACTATAGAACTTCTATAATCTCTTGAATTTTTGATAGTTTTTGTATTATTTTTTGTTGCTCATTTAATGGGGGAATAGGTATCAAGCCTTTTTTCCCATCTTCTGTTCCTAATCTTGGCATTTTCACACCATATGTTAATTGATTAACATATTGGTAAAAATAATGCGATTTAAGGCAATATTGCAGATATGTAGCCTCCATCCCATAATAAGCTCTCAATGGTAGTATTTCAGAAGTGCAAACACCATTTTCATCAGCAACAACAACTTTATTCAAATATGGACGAAGTTTACTATACAAAACATCTCCTTTCTGAAATGTCTTTTTTGTGCTTTTAAATGGCTTATCTCTTATTCTGTTTTTACATAAAATTTTTGAAGAATCTTTTTCAATATCTTCTAAATCTAAAATCCAAAGATTTTTATCACATTCAGAATATGTAACAGCTTTAGTTTCTCCGTAATTCACAACACTCCCCAATCTGCACCAAGACCAACTTTCAGGTATTTCAAAAGGAATTTCGTCAGTAATATCTTTGGTTTCTGTGCCTATCTTCT
>USQY01000084.1 GCA_900557045.1 uncultured Clostridium sp. | reverse complement strand
GACTGACTAAAATTTATGCTTAATCTATGAATCCCTCAGGTTTTTACGTTGACCCCATTATGTTCATTCTTATGTGTATGTATATGAACTTCCATGCGTCCAGAATGAAATTCCACATCAGAAACGGGGGTGTTTTTTATCTTTGCCGACGCATCGTAAGCCGTCATTCCGTGGAGGTACAAATCCTTTATGGTGCTTTTTACGAGGAAAAAGTTTTGGAATGCTCTACTTTGTATCAAGCTGGAATAGTTTATAAAAAAGAGAATATATAACTGATAACCAATATGCTATGAGAAAATTATCTTGAAAATGTAGTGAGGGCATGAGAGCATGAATGAGAGTAAGTATTTTTACACTGATGTATAAGTGGTTTATAATTAGCTTGTTATGTTTTTTGTGAGGGCATGAGGGCATAAATGTTTCAAACTTTCTAGTGAGAAAGACTGGTGCGTCAAGAATATTTTGGGAAACTGACCCGGAAAATCCATTCTTGGTTTAACCAGTTTAATTCTGATATAAAAAAAGAGAGTTATTTTGATGTAACTCTCTTTTTTTCTTGGTGATCCGCCTGGGATTCTCCTAAGAGAGCTACCAAGCTGATCTTTAGAACTTTATATTTCTACTTCAAGCATATCCCATGAATTATCCCACTGATTTGCTACGTGCTTTTGCGGTAGTTTGCTCATGGAGAATACTAAGGGCAAAGATAGTTATTTCATTTTATTATCAAAATATCATAAAGATAAAAATTCTTTTCTGACTTCCTCATACATCTTTGCAGATAACAATTTAGTATTATCTAATATAATAATATTAGCATTTTCTTTAAATGATTCTAAGATAGGGTTATCCATTGCACATAATAATATTTGTACTTCTGATGAAACGTTTGTAGTCAAAAAGCTAACAATTTTCTCATAATTGAAATCAGACTGTTCTTGCTGTCTTGGGGTGTCAATAATTAATGGAGCTACTACTTCACTACCAAACTTTGTCACCATTGTAAAGATAGCCAAATAATAAGCTAAGATAGCTCTAGTTCCTTCTGCTGCACCTCCTTCTTTTATTATTTTACTATAATCGAGAGGGCTTTTTATTTCAGCGAAATTTATAGATTCAGCTCCAAATATCTCTACATATTTAGTCAGAATAGCAACAAATGAGTTGCTTATTTTTTCAGCATCTTCTTTAGTTATCAGTCCTTTTATTTCTTTTGTTAAATTTCTTACATCTTTATCTAATGATGTTTTTGTTATTATCATTTCTTCTTTATCGGATATAGCTAAATCTTTAATCGAATTACCTGCTATATTTTCAATAATATTATTAAGAGATACTTGACTATCATTAATCGTAATATACTTTGCGTTTATAGAAGTGATTTTATTTCTAACAGTAGTTAGTTTGTTGTTAATGTTACTTATCGTATTATTGACCTTATCTAAGCATTTTTCTATTTTTTCTAACTGATTTTTTGCTTGTTTTTTGTCTACAAGTATTGAACTTCTATATACTATAGAGTTTTCATGAATTGTACCACAAAGAGGGCACTCAATAGTATTATCTACATTTTCTACAGCAAATAAATAGTCTTTTTCAAGTTCATCAATAATTCTTTCTGAGATAGCTTTTTGCTGCTCTAAATAAGACTTCTCAGATTGGTTTTGAGTAAAGTTGTCTAAAAGTTTTTCTTGCTGAGTTTGCAGCTCTTTTAATTCAATTCTTATTTCATCGGTAAATTCTTTAAATTTATTTTCTTCTATTGTTGCGATTGTTAAATTAGGCACATATTTACTTACTATTTCAAGTGCAACATCTACCTTTTCAATATTCTCTTTTACATTTTTGGAGCGATTTTGTATTTCCATCTTTTTGTAAGAAAGTTCAAAATGTTTGGGAGATAGTAACCCTACATGGTATTTTATTATTGTTTGTTTCCAGTTTTCATATTGACCTAGTGATTCAAAATTATCCCAAGCTGTACTCCAGCTCTTTTTTTGATCTATATAAAATGGTAAGAAATAGTACGCTGGAGGAGGTGTTTCTAACATACCTGTAGCTCTATTAGGTAATAATGCTTTGAAACTTAGCAATTCAGCAAATTTCATAGCATATCCCCCAGTTATTTTATCAAATTGCATCCAAGCTTTGTCTTCCTCTCTCTTTATAGCTATTAGATTTTTATATCTTCTGACGAAAAAAATATTATCTTCTATGCTAAATTTTATAATTACCTTACAATCTTGACTAGCCCACTTTGAATCAAGAGCAGGTTCACAGCCTAAACCCCATAATAGCAATTTTACTATTGTTGTTTTTCCTACTGTGTTATCATTTGCTGTTATCAGATTCCTTCCTTCTCCGAAGTTGAATCGATTTGCCAGTTTGTTTGTATCTGACAATAGTAGCAGTTGTTTGAATTTTAAGCTTCGCATTTTTTTCTGTTCTTAAATTCCTTATTAATAGTTTGAAATTTTCTACGCTCATTTTAATCTAACATTACAAATTCACAAATAATAGCTCCTTTAATATCTGTATCATCAGGAAACTGGCTTTTTATGTCAGACCCAATGTTACTGATTACAAATTCTAATAGATTTTCAAAGCTCTCATCATCACTTATTGCATCCATCTTTCTATGTATTAAATTGATTATTTCTTTCTTTATATCAATTTGATTAGTGCTATTATTGCTAATTCGCAGCTGTCTATATCTGTTGAATGCCCTATGCAGCTTTGCTTTGTATATGGATTTAATTCCTAATTCATTACAAATATTATTAAAACCCATCTCTACTGTCGTTTCATCTTTTATTGATGTGAAATTAGCAATTGTATTTGACACAGTGATAGATGTCAAAGCCTTTTCCTTTAAGAAATCATTCCATTTTGAAAAGTCGTAAGTAACCTTTCCCTTCTTATGTAACTCATCTATTAAACTTCTGTAGATTTCTTCCGAATTGCATTGAGATGTAGGAAAAAGCAAGTTTACAAGTTTGCTAATCATCCCTATAACCTGCTCTTCATAATTATGCTCGTTCAGAGTTGGTATTATAAATTGAATGTTGGTGGGGAGAGAAGATATATTTAACTCTTTAATTATCGCTTCTTCAATTACTTTATAGTGATTTTCTGATAAATCGTCTAATTGAATCTTTTTTAGGCAGACACCCTTATCTTTTAATTCAAGGTTAAATCCATTTAGAGCTACTAAGTTTGCATAAGAAATTTGGCTACCAATATCTTCTCGGGCTATACTAGAGACTAGCTTCCCAAGAACAGATGATCCTGCTACTTTCTTTTTCTTTTTTCTAATAGTCAGTTGGTGTGGAGTGTAAGCCACATTAGTTGTTTTGACTTGGTTAAAATCAAATTTTGCACAATTGACATCTAACGAATCTGCAATTATTACATCTTCGTGATATTCTATAAAGACAGCATATTCTTTCCGTTCTTTATGCCTTGAAAGCACCTCATACAATGCCCAGTGATATTGATAATCGTACTTATCGAATGTCCATCCACCGGCTTTGTCTTTTTGGGGTGCAAACAATGGGTTTTTATTTTCTTGAGTTCAACTTATAAATGCAACTTTTTGGGTGCGGATAATAAGCAATAAAA
>USQY01000083.1 GCA_900557045.1 uncultured Clostridium sp. | reverse complement strand
TTAATTTTATATTTTTATTAATATTTTTTTTGATAGGATTTTTTATTTTTTATCCAATCTACACTTCAGACTCTATTTATATCAGTTACGGTCTGTTTCCCTATAATATATGTGAAAAACAACCACTACTTTGGGCTTGGATTAAAATTATTTTTGTAATTTCAAATTTTATAACATTAAATATTATTTCAAACTCTCTATATTCTAGAATTTTCAAAACTAAACCTTTATCAAATAACAATTTTAATAATTGCTTTAATAATTGTGCAAATACTAATATACACAATAATTTTACTAATAATGCTAAATATAATTTAAATGATAAATTAATCAATAAATTTTCCAATATTAATAATTCTTTATTAACATTATTTTATGACAAAAAAAATAACAATTTAGAAAAAAATATTATAAATAAAAATAATTTACAATTATTAATTGGTTTAAATTCTGAAAATAATAGTGTTTTTATTTCAGAAAAAGGTCTTTATCAAAATATTTTAGTAACAGGAACAATTGGTTCTGGTAAAACCAGTAGTGCAATGTATCCATTTACTAAACAATTAATTTATTACAAAAACAATAATTATTCAGAAAAAATTGGAATGTTAATTCTTGATGTTAAAGGAAATTATCATGCCCAAGTTGAACAGTTTTGTAATAAATTTAATCGAACTGAAGATTTAATCGTTATCGAATTAGGTGGAAAATATAAATATAATCCTTTAAATAAACCAAATTTAAAAGCTTCTATTTTAGCTAACAGATTAAAAACTATATTATTACTTTTTTCAGAAAATAATTCAGAATCATATTGGTTAGATAAAGCAGAACAAATATTAGAACATAGTATTAAACTTTGCAGATTATATAATGAAGGCTATGTTAATTTTAGTGAAATACACAAACTAATAACCGATCAAAATTATTATAGTGAAAAAGTTCAAATTCTAAAAAATAAATTTTTAAAAAATGAATTTTCTGAGCAAAATTGCTACAATCTTTTAACCTCTATAACTTTTTTTGAAAATGAATTTTTAAAATTAGATACTAGAACAATGTCAATATTAAAATCTGAAATCACCAGAATTACTAACTGTTTTATTTCTGATTATGATGTTTTACATACTTTTAATCCAACAAAAGAAGAAGAAAATTTTTATGGATTATCAGACATTTTAGAAAAAGGAAAAATAGTTGTTTTAAATATGAATATTTCAGAATATAAAAATTTGTCAAAAATCATAGCTGCATATTTAAAATTAGATTTTCAAACAGAAGTATTGTCAAATTTAGCAACATCAAAATATTCAAGAACAATTGCGTTTATTTCAGATGAATACCATGAATATGTTACACAAACAGATGCAGATTTTTTTGCACAAAGTAGAGAAGCGAAATGTATTAATATTGTTGCAACACAAAGTTATACATCATTGTTAAAAACAATTAATAATGAATCCAGTGTTAAAGTTATCCTCCAAAATCTAATAAATAAAATTTGGCTACGCACAGATGATTCCTTTACAATTGAAGAAGCTCAAAAGCAAATAGGGAAAGAAGATAAAGAAAAATTTTCTAAAACAATTTCAGAAAATGCTAAAGAAACTGTTTATAACTATTTTACCAACTCTCTTAATTCCAAAAATTCCAGTATAACCGAAAGCATAAATTCTGTTATACAACACGATTTTATTTTTGATAGTAATTATTTCACACAAAATCTTGAAACCTTTAATTGCCTAGCTTTTTTATCTGATGGTAGTTGTATATTACCACCACAAAAATTGCATTTAATTCCTTATTTTAAAGATTATAATTTTTATGTTGAAGAGGAAAATGAACCTTATTATAATAATTTTATTTATGATAATATTGATACCTCTGTATATAATAGTTTAATTGATAAAAATAATATTTATGGTAGATATTCTTCAAAAAAATTGAAATAATTTTAAAATTTTTGAAATTATTTTAAATAATTATAATATTTTTAAATTTTTTTGATTTTTTAAATTTTTTTGATTTTTTGAATTTTTTAATTTTTTAATTTTTTAATTTTTAAATTTTTAAATTTTTGAATTTTTTAATTATAGTAATTATTTTATTATCTAGTTAAGTTTATTATAATATTTATTCTTTAATATTTTAATAATAAAAATAGCAAAAATTATAGGCTTACCCAAACCTAAATATACTTAAAAGGAATGATAAAAACATGAAAAAAAAATTATACTTAATTTCAATTTTTATAATTATATTTATTTTCACATTTTCAACAATTTCATTTGGAGCTTATCCACAATTAATTAACAAACTAAATAATGCTTTTCAAAAAATCGAATCATGGCTAGTAAGCCTTGCGACCCCTGCAGCTGCTGTAGCCGTAGCAACCGGTGTATTTATGAAGAAATTTAGTTTTGGTGATGATGAACGTATGCGTATTGGGAAAAAATTAATTCGTACATCTTTATTTTCCTATGTTTTAATTTTAATTATAGATTTAGTATTATCTACAATTCAAAATTTACTAGCCGGATAGCTTAAATTAAACGAAAGGACGTAGTATCAATGCAAGATTCTCAAGCATCAATCACACAAATAATCTTAAATACAATTAATACACTATTTTCTTCCTTGTTTTCATCTATAGACAATAATATTTATTCTGTTTTAGATGATATTATTTTTATTAATACAGATATACTAAAAGATAAATTTATTTCATCTTTTTTTGGAACTTCTACAACAACAGGACTAATATTATTAGCTAATTCTTTATTGATTGGTTTTTCAATATTTTATATAGTCCGCTTTGCATGTTCACACTATACGAATACCCAAGCAGAACAACCTTTTCAATTTTTATTTAAATTATTTATATTTGCTATATTATCAAATTCTTCGTATTTTATTTGCGAACAGTTTATAAATATTAATTCTTTAATATCTTTATCTATCCGCGAAATTGGTGAGCATATTTTTGGATGTAATATTAGCTTTTCTCAACTAATACTCAGACTAGATAATATTGTAACCCTTGATACATCTGGATTAAATATTTTTTCTTTGGACGGAATATTAAAAAGTTTTATATCAATTAATTTATTAAATTTGCTTTTTACATATTCTCTTAGATATGTAATTTTAAAAGTATTTATATTAATAACACCATTTGCAATTATTACATTAATAAACTCTAACACATCCTGGTTTTTTAAGTCTTGGTTTAAATGTATTTTATCATTATTATTATTGCAATCATTTGTATCTTTAATATTATTAGTAATTTTTTCTACTAACTTTACCTCATCAGATATGTTTTCTAAAATCATATGCATAGGATCTATTTACGCACTTACTAAAGCCAACTCATTTATAAAAGAATTAATAGGTGGAATTTCTACAGAAGTTTCAAGTAATATTAGGTCTTTAAAATATTTGATAAAGTAGCAAAAATAAACATTTCAACAAAATCTAAATATATTAATAAGGAGGTTATTAACAATATTATATTTTTATATTGTTAAAATTTTAATGAAATTTATTATACCGCAAAATTATAAATTTAAAAATAAAATACTTGGAATTATTGATTATCCTACAGCAATTTTTAATATTATATGGAATATTATAATTTATTTTATATTAAAAAATATATCAATAAATATTTCTATGCGTATATGCATCTTTTCCACATTGTCTTTTCCCA
>USQY01000082.1 GCA_900557045.1 uncultured Clostridium sp. | reverse complement strand
AACTCCTTATTTTTCACAGGCTCTTTTGCGGCATTTTTCCACCCATTCTTTCTCCAATTGTATATCCAGCCTTGTTTAAAACAGTTTACAACATATGCACTGTCACTATATAATTTAACATTGCAAGGATATTTTAGAATTTTTAAAGCCTGTATAACTGCTGTAATTTCCATCTCATTATTTGTTGTATTTAGCTTTCCACCTGATATTTCTTTTTTATTTTCTTTATACATACGTACCGCACCCCATCCCCCAGGACCTGGATTTCCAGAACACGCTCCATCTGTATATATTGTTATTTCTTCCATTTTCTTCTCCTATATTTGTAATTTTTACCATTTTATGATATTATATCAATAATTTGTTTATACTACAATATAAGGAGGGATAAATATGTCAAAAGTTTTAGGAATTATTGCAGAATATAATGAAGAAAAATCTTTAATAGAGATTAAAAATAAATTAAAAATAGGTGATGAAATGGAAATTATAATTCCTCATCAAATAGAAACTGTAAACTTTAAAATTGAACAATTATGGGATCCAGAAACTGATGAAAAAATAGATCATGTAAATCCTGGTAGAGCTGGACAATGTGTAAAAATGAAGTTACCTATAAAATGCCAAAATGGATGGATTATAAGAAGAAAAAAATAGTAGTAGAGATTTAGTGTACCTAATGGTATAAGCACCAAAAAGAGTGCTTATACATTGGGTATATTTTAATGTAAACCTACTTTTTTGTCATATTGTGTCGAACGATTTTTCTTGACTGATAAGTACAATGGTGGTATCATGAGAATGTAAAAAATATCTATATAGATTTTTCAAAAAATTTATTATTAAAATTTTTTCAAAAAATAATTAAGCTTCTAAACAGGCTAATCAATTTTAGATTATATTTATTCAGCCTAATAGAAATTCCAAAATTAACTTTAAAATTTTCAAAAAAATGATTATATATTAGGAGGTGACATTTGAAAAAAATATGTGTTGCTGTATTAATCAGCATAATTTGTTTGTGTAGTGTAGTTTATATAGAACACAACATATATAAGATTGTTTCAATAAAAAAACAATCAGAAAATTTATTAGAAAATGCATATTATATAGTTGAACAACAAAAAGAACAAAATGTGAACAGTGTAGGTATAAGTAATGATGTTGATATACATAATGGTGATGTTATTGGATTAATATTAATTCCTAAAATAAATATTGAAGCGCCTATTAGAGAAGGAACTAGTCAAAAGGTTATGGAAAATTCAGTAGGACATTTTGTAGAAAGTGATTATTGGGATGGAAATGTATCTCTAGCATCACATAATAGTGGGACAAGTGCTCATTATTTTGAAAAAATAAATACACTTGAAATAAATGATGAAATTATTTATAAAACTGTAAATGGAACAAAAAAATATAGGGTTCAACATATTAACAAAATAAAAAGTACAGATTGGTCAATGATTAATAAAAAAAGTAATAATGAAAATAATACTATAACACTAATAACATGTATTAATAGGCAACCAAATTATAGATTATGCGTTAGAGGAATAGAGGTTTAAATATATTTTATTAGTGTATAGAAATTTATTGATATACAGGATTTTGTTAATATATGGAAAGGTATTAATATATATAAATTCATTAATACATAGAATCTTATTAATATATAAAGAAGATTAATAAACATAACTTATTAATAACAAAAAGTCTAATTAATATAAAATTGAAAGGATGTAGAATATGAAAAAAATAAAAAAAATATTAACAATATTAATATTGTGCTTGCAGATAATGTTATTAGGAAAAAGTGTAAGTGCAGCAAGTATAAATGAAGTTAAAGACTTAGAAAGAGGGGAAAAGGGATATTATTGTGTGCAAAAATGGAATGGAGAAAAATGGATATATTTAACATATAATACAACATATTATACTGATATAGATGGACAAAGACATGTTGCATATTGTTTATCACCAGGGTTACCAGGAGTAGGGTATGTATCAGGAGAAAAAGAAACATATAAAGTTAAAATAAAAGAAATATTAAACAATGACATAATATGGAGAATAGTAAAAAATGGATATCCGTATAAATCACCAGAACAATTAGGAGTAGAAACAATAGATGATGCATATTTTGCAACAATGCAAGCAATAAATTGTACATTAAGAGGATATACTTTGGAACAAGCAAAAGAATTATATTCTCCAGGAAAATTTGCAATAAATGGAGAAAGCTTAGAAGATATACAAAGAAGAGGAAATAAAACATTAACTGCCATGTATAATCTTATAAACGAAGGGCTTAATGGTAAAGAAAATAGAAGTAATTCAATAAATATATCTATAAAGAAAATAACAGAATTAGTAAAAGAAAATAATGAATTTTATTCACAAATATTTAAAATTGAATCTTCATCTGAAATCTCAGAATATAAAATAACAAATCTTGAAAAATTCCCAAATGGTACATATATATCAGATATAAAAGGCAATGAAAAAAACATATTTCAAAAAGGAGAAAATTTTAAAATAATGATTCCTAAAAATCAAATAATAGATGATATAAATGGAAAAATAACTGTAGAAGCAAAACAAAAAAATTATCCAGTATTTTATGCTGAGTCAACAATTTCAGGATATCAGGATTATGCATTATGTACAAATGCATATTCAGAAGTATATGCTAGTACAGATGTATATGTATGTAGTAATAAATCTAAATTAATAATAAACAAAGTGGATAGTCAAACAAAAATGCCAATACAAGGAGTTAAATTTGAGATAACTGATGGTGAAGGTAAAGTTAGTACATTATATACAGATGAAAATGGCAAAATTGTATTGGCAAATCTTAAACAAGGTGAAATAATAATTAAGGAAATAGAAGCGGTTGGAAAATATAGGGTAAATAATGAAGATTTAAAAGTTTATATAGAATATGATCAAATAAAAGAAATTCAAATAGAAAACGAATTGAAAAAAGGAAGTATAAAGATAATAAAGATAGATAAAAATGATTCAAAAATTAAACTAGAAAACGTAAAATTTCAAATACTAGACGAAAGTGATAATGTTATTCAAGAAGGAAGAACAGATCAAAATGGTGAAATAGTTTTTGAAGATATTTTAATTGGTAAATATTTTATAAACGAAGTTGAAACTAAAGAAGGCTATATGATACATGAAAGAAAAATAGAGGTGAATTTAGAGGATGGAAAAATGGAAGAAATAATCGTTGAAAATGAAAAAATACCAGAGAAACCAACAGAGCCAGAAGAACCAATACAGCCTGAAGAACCACAGAAACCAATAGAACCAGTACAGCCAGAAAGAACAGAAGAAATAGAAGAGCCACTACAACCAAGTGAACCAGAAAAAACTATAGAGAAAATAATTACTCAAAACAAAGAACTTCCTAAAACGGGTGATGCAAATAATTGCTACAATAATTTATTAAATGGTACAACAATTGCAGTGTTTAGTGTAATTGTAAGTGTAAAAGAATTAGCAAAAATATTATATAGAAATAAAATAAAGAAATAATAAAGCAATAATAAAAAACTATAAGAATAATTAATAATTCTAAAAGAGAAGGTGGATGTTTAATCTGAATAAAAAAATGCTTGATTTTATTTTAGAAAATAAAGAAGAAGAGATATACAAAAGAACATATAAATATCCTTTACCATCTTTATATTGTTTTAAATATTTTTGTCTATTTTTTGTATATACTTTTCCATCTGTGTCTATTGTATAATTTTCAAATCCGTTCTATTTCTCTTATTTTTAACATATCTATTCTCC
>USQY01000081.1 GCA_900557045.1 uncultured Clostridium sp. | reverse complement strand
ATCCCGGCATATTCTTTATGAGAAAACATGCAGCATCATATTTAGGACCACTATCTTTATAATGTTCCAGTACTTTCTCCAGCTCTATTCGGTTCTTGCCTGCGGCATTCAGGGAATACTTTAAATCCTTTTCCCGGCAGCACGAATAAATGCTCAACAATATCATTAAATAGAAATATATTTTTATATTAAAATGTAACATATTTAAAACTAATTATTGAAGATTATCTAATCATACTATTGTTTGATTAGAAAAGTACGATGTGAGTTTTGGAGTAAGTTATAGCTATTTTTGCATACTACATTTATATCTTATTTAGTATTTTCTTCTATTAAATTATTTAGTCCAACAAGATCTGGAGCCTGAAATTCAATATGAGTTATTAATCCCTGATTTAAATGAATAATAGAAGGATAAATAAACTTCTCATAAAAAAAGGGAGGAGTGAATTTATTCAAAGAATCAATGAATACATTTGGACTATAAAAGATGCTATCTCCTATTTTTTGTTTCAAAATTTTTTTTGAAACTATTTTAGTTAAAATGAATTTAACAGAATCTAATTCTGAATAGTACATTTTTAGAAAACCTTCGCTTTCACTTATACATCCAGCACATCCCTGATTGGGTATAATTACAATTGCTTTAAATGAGCACATAGTATTTTTAAAGTTCTCAGATAATGTATTCTGCATAAAATCTTTATAATTATCACTACCGCATGATATTAACAAAATGGGAATAACCAACAAAATTATTAGATTCCTTTTCATATCTTTTTTAGTTTAAAAATGCCAAATTTAATTTCATCTTCATTATCATTATGTTCTCTAAGTAATAGTCCTTCTTCTGTTACAAGAAAAGCATTTGATGATAATCTGTATTTGAAATCAACTAATGTTTCTCCTATTCTATTCATATTTTTATCAAAAATAATAATGGACAAGGGTTTTTCCCATGGTTTTCTTTTGATTTGGGGATTAATCCATGGATGTTTAACAAATCTATAATACACATTACGATATTTGTCATATACAATTGTAGAGTAAAAGTAAGATTCCAAATAGTGTAAAATACGTTTTTCTTTTGGCATCGGGAAGGCACTAGGGTGGTCTATGGATTTTATGACATCCGCATATTTACTTCCTCCAGGTTTAGATTCTGTTTTATTTAAATCTGTTAAGTATATGTTATGGTCATTAGGAAAACTCAGTATAAATCTTTTGATAGAATCGTTATAACACCAAAACAGTTCTCTATAATAAACTTCACCCCAATTGCCTCGTCTGTAAGACTCTGGATAACCAAGTTTTAGATTAGAACTTTTTGTTTTCATATCATAGATAATTGATAAAGGTAATTTTATGCTATCTTCTCGGATAAATTCTCCATGAATATATCCTGATATATATAATTTATCATTAATTAAATAAAGAGGTCTTCCTGTTCCCAGCCTCATTGTTGGACGATAAATATCAGATGGAACATTTGCTAGTAAATCATATGTTTCTTTTATATTGCCATCTCTGTTAAGGAGAAATATTTTATCCACATACATAGAATAAAAATAAATAGAATCTAAAGTTTTAATATGATATCCTGATGCATATGGATAAACTCCATTGGGTCCTTCTTTTTCTAAATGAATAATTTGATAATTTTCTGGTTTATGATAATTATATAGATAAATAGAATTATTGTATTCATTATAAAATGTGAAAAGGATAGAGTCGGAATGAGGTTTGTGGTATATTTGCATACACTCATTTAAGGGTTGAGATTCCGCATCTAATGGGAAGCTAATACTATCTATAAGTGTTAGTTTGTAGGTTTCATGAAATTCCTTATTTGTGTTGATGTTTTCCACAACACTGTTGCATGCAGACAAGGTAATAATAATAATGTAACAAATAATATTTCTCATTTTTTTTAATTTAGAAAGAGAGCGGCAATACCGCTCTCTAATTTAAACACTAATGATTAACGATAACAATCATGCCAAAAAGTAGATTGATCGCATCTTGTAACTCCATCATTTTCAACACAATCACCATTGTTCTTGCTCGGTATGTTTTCACACGCGGCATTGGCAGAAGTCATAGACTCCAAATCGGTTATAGACAGACATCCTTTGTTCGCTAACACTGTCTGTATATTTGTTATACAAACATAAGCGAAAGCTAGTGCAGCTGGCACTTTGAAAAATAAACTTCTTTTTTTCATCGTTCTTGTTTTTTAATTAATAATATATCAATAATTATTGACTTGTGCGCTTGTGTGCAAGGCAACCTCCGGTACAATAAGTATCAAAGAACTGACAATCTATACATTTATTCTTTAAATTGAATATTTTTTTGTTCAGATTTGCTATCTTTAATAAATTATTTAGCCTTATAAATGATATAGTTTTATCGTTTATGAATATAGGAGTAATTACCTCTTGAAATTGATTGCAATGCAATAAATTGAATTTTGAATCAACTAATCCAAAATCAGTGCCTCGGCATGTAGCTTTGTAATAACTTAAATTGTATTTGTTCATTAAATTAATAGATTCTTCTTCCCAAAAGCATAAGGGAATTGTATGATCAAATGATAGATGGTTAGGGTATTTACTCAATATAAAAGAGATAATTTCCCTAAATTTTCGATTAATATCTTCTTTCTTTATGAAAATTTGCTCAATACAATTTAAAGTAATTTGAAAATAGTACTGTTGTATTCTTTTTTTTGATAATTCTTGTTGCGTATGTTGTATCTCATTTTTTAGTTTTTGTATATCTGTATTTCCATCAATAACGATTTCAAAGATTCTAGCGAAATTTGATGAAGGAAGATACTTATTAGAATCAAACTGTCTGTTGATAAACAAGAAATTATATATTATCGCATCTGTATTTCTTGGAGTTATTTTAGTTATTTCTGCATTCAAACCATTGGTAAATAGTGCTACAGAATCGAATTTTTGCTGAGATAAATTATATAATGTTAGAAAATCAGGATGAACTGTTGGTTCACCTCCCATTATCTTTAGATTTTTAATGCCATTGCTTGCAAAGTAATTAAATAACATTTCAGCCTTAGCTGTATCCATATGTCTATCTTCTCTAATTCCTTTATTAAAACAATGATTGCAGTTTGCATTACATGATTCTGTTAAATATATACGTATAGAATTAATTAAACCATTATTTTGATTCACGGTTTGTAACTTCTCTTTTAATATTTTGAAGTCGTCAAATGACTTGATTATATTTTTAATTAATCTCATAGCGAATTATTTTTTAATTACTGTACCTTGTATTCTAAATAAAATAGGAGACTGCTTTGAATTACAAGTTATCTTTATATTTTTATTAAAATATCCTATTTCAAAACGTCTTATTTTTAGCCTTATTTTCGTTTCTTTATTAGGGCTTATTGGTTGCTTCTCCCATGAAGCAACAGTACAACCGCAAGACGATTCGATGTTATAAATTATCAAAGGTTCATTTCCTGCATTTTTCAGGTTAATAAAAGTATCTTTGGAAGCCCCTAGATGCATTTCTTCTATTTGAATTATAGAGTCTAAATAATCAACATAGGTTCTTCTATCCTTCAAGCCATTTGTCTTATTTTGGGGAACGCATGCATGAATGATTAGCATTAATATGACATATAATAGTTGCTTCATAACAATGTGTTAATAGTTTGCTTTTTAGATTTAGCTAATTAGACCGTAATATTGAATATATACCTTATCATTATTTATTTTGCATTTCCTGCTATCATTAACCGAAGCGGGGATGCCTTTGTGTTGCAATACACGGTTATCA
>USQY01000080.1 GCA_900557045.1 uncultured Clostridium sp. | reverse complement strand
TCAATATAATCAGATTCTTAACTATAATTTTTAGATATAGATATTTAAGTATAAATTCTCAAATATAAAATCCTAAATATAAAGTCTTAAATATAAAATCTGTCCAAAGTAGGACAAAAATGTCCATTAATAAACGTCCCCAATAAACAAAAGGTGGTTATAATAAATGAAACTAAGTTACACTATAAAAAACAACGAAAATTTTGACAATGTAAAAGAAGTATTGAAAACTAGATTTGAAATTTCTGACAGGCTTTTACTAAAATTGAAGAATAATAATAAAATATTCTTAAATAATTCTTCTTGTGGTATTAAAGCAGACGTGCATTCTAATGATACTATAGAAGTTCATTTAGACTTCAAAGAGGATAATTCAAATATAGTTGATACAAAAATGCAATTAAATATAATATATGAAGATGATTATTTACTAATTTTAAATAAGCCTGCTGGAATTCCTATTCATCCTTCTATGCAACATTATGAAGATAGTCTTTCAAATGGAGTAAAATATTATTTTGATTCAATTAATTTAAATAAAAAAATAAGACCAGTTAATCGCTTAGATAAAGATACATCTGGTATAGTTATTTTTGCTAAAAATGAATATATACAGGAATGTTTGATAAGGCAAATGAAAAAACATTGCTTTATAAAAGAGTATATTGCAATATGTAATGGAACACTTGCAAATTCAAAAGGAACAATTGATAAACCTATATCAAGAAAACCTAATAGTATTATAGAGAGATGTGTAGATCCTAATGGAGATTATGCAATTACGCATTATACAGTATTAAAGAGTAATTCTGAAGTATCTGTTTTACATATATTACTTGAAACAGGTCGAACACATCAAATTCGTGTTCATTTGTCTTATATTGGCAATCCTATTATAGGAGATACTTTATATGGTAGTTCTTCCGATTTAATAGCTAGACAAGCTCTACATAGCTATAAATTAAGTTTTATTCATCCGATTTTCAAAAACAAAATGATATTAACAGCTCCATTATATGATGATATGGAAAAAGTAATATTGGGTATGGATCGATGATTTATATTAAATATTTTAAGCATATTAATTATGATAAACTTTAAAATTATTACAAAAAATGCAGTAGTTTTCTACTGCATTTTTATAATTATTATAATAAGTAAATCTGTAAGCCGGGTTCTGTCTTGAATAGTCATTTATCTAGTACATATATTACTATATGTCTCAAGCCACCTCATTTTAGAAGATGACGAGCAGTCTTAGCCTTCTATTTTGGGTGTTGCTCCAGATGGGGTTTACATTGACCCAGTATGTCACCATACCAGCGGTGAGCTCTTACCTCGCCTTTTCATCCTTACTAACCACTCCTTAGAAGGAGTTAACTAGCGGTTATTTTCTGTTGCACTTTCCTTAAGGTTTCCCTCACTGGACGTTATCCAGCATCATTGCTCTATGGAGCCCGGACTTTCCTCGTACGCTTCCTTTCGGACTTGCTATACGCGACTATTTAATTTACTCTTGTTATATTGTACATTCTTTTATTATTTTTGTCAAATAAGAAATAGGGACGTTTTTCTTTTCCTACTTTAGGTACATAAATTGAAATTATGTATCTTCTTTAATAAAATTTTACATTAATATATTAACGTATATTCTTAAACTTAAAGACTTGTTTACTTAATGTGTTTCTTAATAATTTTTATAATATATTATTATATAGTTGTAAGTTTACATAGTTATTATATAATTCTTATTGTGTCAACTTATTATGTTTTTGTATTGCTCGAAAAATTTATTTTTATGTCACCATATAATTTCTTCTATTCCTTATATGGTACTGAATAAAACTAATAGGTTACATATTAAAAAAATAATTCTCTGTATGTCTACTTGTTATGTATATTGTCTCGTTCATTTTTATTTAATTATTTTTTTTCTTGAATAAACTTGAATAAAAAAATCAACTAGCAAAGACTTAACAACTTCTTTGCTAGTTGATTTTTTATTTACAATTTATACAAATTATACAGAAAATCTTCGGCTTAGTAGACAAAGTAGGAAAAGAAAAACGTCCCTATTTCCTATTACTTGAACCAAATACATCTCTAATTTTGTGTTCAACTGTTTCCTCTATTAACTCTCTTGCTGGTGATAAATATTTTCTTGGATCAAATACTGATGGTTCATTTTTAAATACTTCTCTTATAGCTCCTGTCATAGCAAGTCTTAAATCTGTATCTACATTTATTTTTGATACTCCTTCCAAACTTGCTTGATGCAATATTTCATCAGGTACACCTTTAGCACCTGGTATCTCTCCCCCATTTTCATTACACAATTGTACTAATTCAGGAATAACTGTTGAAGCACCATGTAATACTATTGGAGTATTTGGTATTAATTCTTTTACTTTATGCAATATATCAAATCTTAATTTCGCTTCACCTTTAAATTTATATGCACCATGGCTTGTTCCTATTGCTATTGCCAAAGAGTCACACCCTGTTCTTTCTACAAATTCCTTTGCTTGTTCTGGATCTGTATACATGGCATCTCCCTCTGCTACATTAACATCATCTTCTATTCCTGCCAATTTTCCTAATTCAGCTTCAACTACCACTCCCTTACTATGTGCATAATCTACAACTCTTTTAGTTAAAGCTACATTTTCTTCAAAATCATATTTTGAACCATCTATCATAACTGATGTAAAACCATTGTCTATACACATTTTACATGTTTCAAAATCTGGTCCATGATCTAAATGTAGTGCAATTGGAATATCATGTTCTTCTAAAGCTGCTTCTATCATCTTTTTTAAATATGGTATTCTTGCATATTTTATTGCTCCATGTGATGCTTGTAAAATTACTGGTGAATTTTGTTTTGCTGCAGCATCTACTATTCCTTGTATTATTTCCATATTATTAACATTAAATGCTCCTATAGCAAATTTTTCTTTCATTGATTTTTCAAACATTTCTTTTGTTGTTACTAGTGGCATATTAATTTTCCTCCTTTAAATTTTTTAATTGGTTTTTACTAATATTTAATATTATTAGTATTTTTTTCTATTTTATGTTTGTTTTTTTATGTTGTCAACCATAAATTCATATTTTTAAATTATAAGCTTCCTATTTTTTAATGTCCAAAATTACATTTTTAATTTCTTATATAAAAAACTCGCTATAAAATAACGAGTTTTTTAATTTTATTATATTTAAATTTTGTTTTATTATAATCTTTTGATATATTTATTTTCCATATTCATAACTACTACACATTGATTCATCTGCAGTTTTTGTATTACAATTTGTAATTGGTGCAACCATTATTTGCTTTAGAATACATTCTTCCTTTTCTGTATTATTGAATTTACAGCTTCCAACTGTACAATTTATTTTTTGATTTTTATCCATAACAAATCCCTCCTTCATAATTTATTATGAACATTCCAATAAAAAATATGTACATATTATTTACATTTTATTAATTGCTGTTTTATATAATTAGTTTGATAAAACTCTTGTTTATTTATTGAATAAATTACAAAATTTTCCTTTTCATTTGTTTTTTCATTTATTCTTCTTTCTCTTAATACTGCTTCTTTTCTCATTCCTATGCTTTCTAAAATAATACTACTAATTTTATTTTGCTCATAATATGAACTTATTATCAACTCAATATCTCTTTTACTAAATAAAAAATTCATAGTTTGCATAAGAGCTTCTTTCATAAAACATGAATCCCAGTATTTATGTGCTACTGCCCATGTTAAATGACACTTTTTGTTCTTTTTAGAAAATTTTGAAACCCTAATAAAACCTACTAATTTTTTGTTTTTCTTATCCTCAACTGCCCAAATAGGTTCATCTGAGTAATATTCATTAATTGCTGATTTTAATATTACTCTGCTTTCATCAATATTTTTATGTGGTGAATTGTAAAAGTAAAATATAGTTTGTAAAACTAAAATAAATTGTAAGATT
>USQY01000079.1 GCA_900557045.1 uncultured Clostridium sp. | reverse complement strand
CATTTTCATTTACAAACTGAATCAAAATTTGGGACATTTTCACTTACAAGTCACATCATTTTTTGATTTTTTGTTGCATTTTTGATTTTTTGTTTCATTTTTTTGATTTTTGCATTTCAAATGAAAAATCCGGATTATGTTATTTCAACTCAATATTCTTATGTTATTAATAATACATAAAATATAAGAATTTAGTCTTATATTGCCGTATTTTAGCATCTTTTTTAGTGTTTTTTTATATATTACTATTGACTTATTACCATTTTGGTGATATTATGTATTCTCACTCGTTAATAAACACTATACAAATGGAGGATAATAAAATGGAAAAACAATTGTTTTACGTAAAGGTTGATTCAGTGAAATCCGAAAACAAAAAGTGCCTTACGACACTTAGAACTCCACAGGCATTTAATTCTACTCTTTTAAACTTATTGCCTATATCATTGAAAAAACTATTACAGCGTGTTGAAATTGTTGAAAATGATGCGGTCTTTTTATTAGATTGTAATATAGATCACTATTTCTCAACTCTCGCCTAAATTTTCCTAAAACAACCAGTTATTACTGGTTGTTTTCATTTTTATATACCGCTTTTACTTATATTTACGATTTCATTTATAACACACTTTTTTATATTTTTTTCAAAATTAAGAACTGTAATAATTAAACTTTAAAAAAATTGTCGAAATATGTAAACCATTTTTTTGAAATAAATATTGACATATGCGTAATTATATGATATTATGTATATCTGCATATGGTCAAGACCATACAATAATATTATAAGGAGATTTTTCAAATGATCGAACTTTTTGACAGAATTTATAAGAAATCAGGAAACTATTTTGTCATTCCTGTAATTCAAATTTATTTCGAGGAATTAAAATCCAAGCATAAAACATTACGAACCATTATACCTTCTATAGATGATAATGGTAAATGTACCATAAAGGTTAAAGAATATGAACTTGCCAAACGAATTTGGACCTCCTGTGGAGACCTAAAAGAAGTTTATTAATAGTTTTAAGCAACCATTATTTATGGTTGCTTCTATTTTTCCATAAAAATTTTCTATGTATAGTTATTTTTCTAAACAGTTGTAAAAGTTACAAAAATGTAAAAATCCTTTACAAAAAGAACACTTTACCTGAAAGTGTTCTTTAATTTATTATTCTGCTACTTCTTCAGTTTCTTCAGCAACAGTTGCTGTTTCTTCTGGTTCTGGAGCATTGTTATATGCTTCAAATATAGCTTTTTCTATTTTTTCTCTTGTCTCAGGATTAATTGGGTGAGCTATATCTTTATGTTCACCATTTAATCTCTTTTTGCTAGGCATAGCAATAAATAATCCTTTTTGACTTTCGATAACTTTGATTTCATGAACAACAAATTCATTATCAAATGTAACTGAAGCAACTGCTTTCATTCTGCTTCCTGAATTCACCTTTTTTAAACGCACATCTGTTATTTGCATTCTAGAGCACCGCCTTCCAATTGTTTTATGTTTATTTTAGTATGCATATATTATATTACACATACTAATATATTATTCATCATAAACATTTTTTTTCCTTCTTTTTTTTACAAAATTTCTCAAATTTATTTTTTTCAATATTAGCTAATAATTGCAAAAGTATTAGCTAAGTGTTAAATAGTAACTCTTTCTTCACAAAATTTGAATAAAACTATTGAAATATGCACATTATTTATATATAATGTAACAAAATATTTACCCATAGAATATATTTACAATAGAAGGAGAGTGTTTAATTTGGCTAATTTAGAAGAATTAGAAAAATATAGGAAAATACATATGATTGGTATCGGTGGAGTAAGCATGAGCGGTATTGCCGAAATATTAAACCATTGGGGATTTAGTATTACAGGTTCTGATGCATCACAATCTGAATATACAGATGATTTAATATCACATGGAATACCAGTAAAAATAGGACATGATATAGAAAATGTTTCAAGAGCAGATTTAGTTGTTTACACAGCAGCCATAAGCCAAGAAGATCCTGAACTTGTTCAAGCAAGAAAACTATATATTCCAACAATTGAAAGAGCAGACTTTTTAGGAATACTTACCAAAGTATTTAATGATACAATTTGTATATCAGGTACTCACGGAAAAACTACTACTACATCAATGATATCAAGCTGTTTCCTTGAAGGAAAATTAGATCCTACTATTCAGGTTGGAGCGTTTTTAAAACAAATAAATGGAAATTATAGATTAGGAAACAGTGAATATTTTATTATAGAAGCATGTGAATATGTTGAAAGCTTTTTAAAATTTTATCCAAAAACAGAAGTAATATTAAATATAGACAATGATCATTTAGATTACTTTAAAGACATGGAACATATAATTTTGGCTTTTCAAAAATATGTTAAGCTTTTACCTGCAAATGGTTTATTAGTTATAAACAGTGATGACCCAAATTGTGTTAAATTATCAAAATGCACAGAAGCAAAAACTGTAACATTTGGTATTAATAATCAAAAGGCTAATTTTGTAGCTCGTAATATTAATTTTAACAAAAACGGATTTCCTACTTTTGATGTATACTATAATGATACTTTTTATAAAACTATTTCTCTTTCTATTACAGGTATGCATAATGTTTTAAACGCACTTGCCTGCATTGGTGTTTGCCATATGTATGGTTTAAATAAAGAACAAATAAAAAATGGTTTGTTAAAATTCACAGGTGCCCATAGAAGATTTGAATATGTCGGAGACTTTGGAAATCATGTTTGTGTATATGATGATTATGCTCATCATCCTACTGAAATACGAGCTACTGCTAGTGCTTTGAAAAATAAATCTTATAATAAATCCTGGGTAATTTTTCAACCACATACTTATAGTAGAACTAAAAATTTATTATTAGATTTTGCAAAGGCTTTAACATTATTTGATAATATTATTATAACTGATATATACGCAGCTCGTGAAGTTAACACATATAATGTTAATTCAAAAAATCTGGTTGATGAAATACAAAAATTAGGAAGAAAAGCTTATTATATCTCAAGTTTTGATGATATAACTAGTTTTATTAAGTCACACGCACTTAATAATGACTTAGTCTTAACTTTGGGAGCTGGCACTGTTACTAATATTGCAAAAATGCTTATTGAACCCAAGGATGAATAAAAAGCCAATTAATATGAACCCATTTATTAAAATTTTTGTTTAATAATTTGGGTTCATTTCAATTAACTCTTTTATGCTTTTGTTTTGTAATTAATTATATTAAATTTTCTTCCGCCAATTCTGGATATGAAAATTTAAATCCATTTTTTGTTATCTGACCAACTGTAGTATGATCCTTATCAATAAATTTTTTCCCCTTTAGAAAATATTTATATTTAATTCTATCTGTTAACTTTCCATTTCCTATAATTATTGGATCATCCCAAGTTGTATCTACTGCATACCAATTATTCTTAATATACACATAATTCCAAGCATGACGTTCTGTATTACCATTTTCATCAACAGCTGTGCCCGATATTAAAATACATGGTATATTTAGCTCATCTAATAAATATTTATATGTCCTAGCATATCCCTCACAAATAGCCAAATTGTTTACTAAGCATCCATATATATTAGATGTATTTGCTCCATTTGATGTATCATATTTGGTGTTATCTACAATCCAATCATGTATATATAACATTTTGTCATAATTATTTCCATTAGCATTTTTTAGTATTTCTGATTTAGTATTTTGAATTTTATTTATTGCAATTTCTACTTTTTCTTTACTATTAAATTCATTTATAAAATAATTCTCATTTTCACCTTTACTGATAAAAAACTCATAATTAGTACTTGAACCTCTAGTAGTAATTTTACTTACTAAACATACCTTACTACTATCTAAGTAAAAAAATTCTGATTTATCAGTAATAAATGCATCCCATGCATTTTGGAATTCTACAGCTATTAACTCTTTACCATTTTCATTAGATTTTGCAATATCATTTAAACTAGCTGGTAACGGAATATTATCTTCTCCATTTTTTAACTTTTCAATATTATTTTCTATTGTTACATAAATTTTCTTAGCAGTATCACTTAATTGTTGATAATAATAATACTTTTGTGCTTCAGTTAGTTTCTCTTCTTCTGGAAATACTAAATTATCTTCTACTGATTTGTTACTATTTAATTCATTTATGTACTCTTGTATTTCTTCAGTTAAATTAGTTATACTCTCTTTTATTTTACTTGGATTTATACTATATAATAATAACATGCTTATTATTATAATTAATAATTACTAAACTTATTAATTCCATACTTTTCATTCCTTACTTATTTTCA
>USQY01000078.1 GCA_900557045.1 uncultured Clostridium sp. | reverse complement strand
TAAATAATAATAAATAATAATAAAATAATGATTAATAATAAAAATAATTAAAAAACAAAAATAATTAAAAAATAAATTCAAAAATATTAATAAACTATTTTTGAATTTATTTATGGTAAGTTTCGTTATTTGTAATTTTAAAAGCTCTAAAAATTTGTTCAAGTAAAAATACTCTAAATAATTGATGAGGAAATGTCATTTTTGAAAATGATATTAATTCATTTGAAACATCTAAAACTTTAGTAGATAAACCAGTAGAGCCTCCGATTATGAATGTAATAGAATTGCTATAATTTAAAGATATATTTTGTATTTTTTTAGAGAATTCTTCTGATGTAAATTGTTTTCCTTTTAAATCTAATGAAATAATATAAGAATCTTTTTTTAAATGTTTTAGAATATTTTTGGCTTCTTTATCTTTTATAATTAATAGTTCTTTTTCAGTAGCATTATTAGGAATTTTTTCATCAGATAACTCAATAATATTTAATAAGCTGTATTTACTTAAACGTTTGGAATATTCGGTTAAAGCATCTTGGAAAAATTTTTCTTTAATTTTTCCAATACAAACAATATTAATATGTAACATAATCATTATATGACGTAAAGCCATTCTCCTTTCTAATAAGATAAATGTATTTATAGTATAAAAAATAATTTATTATAAGTCTATAATTTGTGAACGACTAAATCGTGTAGCTACACTGAGATTAATTGAATTTATTGGATTGTTATTGTAGATAATTTCTTCCATAACAGTTTTGTATGCTAGTTCAGGGAAATTATTTTCTTTGCTTAAATGTCCAAGCATAACAGTTTTTAATCCAGTATTTAGTAAATGTGAAATTGTTTGACCTGCAACAGTGTTTGATAAATGTCCATATGGTCCGGAAATACGTTCCTTAAGATGATATGGGTATTGAGAACATTTCAAAATATTGGGGTCATAATTAGATTCAAGCAATAGAAAAGTGCTTTTTTCTAAATTAGTAATAATTTCAGGAGTTATATGACCTATATCAGTTGCAATACTAATTTTTTTATTATTATGATATATATTAAAACCACATGGATTAGCTGCATCATGAGGAATAGGAAATGGATGTATTTTTAAATCTCCAATAAAAAAATCATTAGAGAAATCAAAAATATTTATATTATCATCTATGATTTTATTCCTTTGTACTGGTATAGCATTTAGTGTTTCTATATTTGTATAGATAGGTATATTATATTTCTTGGATAAAGTACCTAATGATTTCACATGATCGATATGCTCATGTGTTATTAAAATAGCATTTATATTTTCTATATTAATACCGATGTCTAACAAAGAATTCACAATTTTTTTAGCACTTTCACCACAGTCTATTAAAATTTTTGTTGTGTCAGTCTGAATGAATGAACTATTACCGGAACTACCACTAAACAAACTACAAAATTTAAACATTATATTCATCCTTTTCCATTATAAATAATTAATTAAAAAACTTATTCAATTTATTCAAATACACGAGTTATATCTGCACCAAGTTTTCTAAATTTTTCTTCGATATTTTCATATCCTCTATCAATATGTGATAAATTATATAATTCAGTTGTACCTTCTGCTATAATTCCAGCAATCAAAAGTGCAGCACCAGCTCTTAAATCTGTTGCATAAACAGGGGCACCTGAAAGTTTTTCAACACCTTCGAAAATTGCTGTTTTTCCTTGAGGTGTAATTTTAGCCCCCATTTTGTTAAGTTCGTTAGTATATTGAAATCTAGATTCCCAAATACTCTCATTTATTATACTAGTTCCATTAGCAACAGACAATGTAACACCCATTTGTGGTTGTAAATCTGTAGGAAACCCAGGATATGGTAAGGTTTTAATATTAGCTTTTTGAGGTCGCGTATTACACCAAACATGAAGTTGATCGCCATCTTCTTCAACATGACCACCTATTTCTATAATTTTTGCAGTAAGACATTCTAAATGTTTTGTTATGCAATTTTTTACTATAATATCTCCTTTTGAAGCAACTGCAGCTAGCATGAATGTTCCTGCTTCGATTTGATCTGGAACAATAGAGTATGTTGCTCCCCCTTTTAGTTCGGAAACACCATTTATTTTAATAACATCAGTACCTGCACCACGTATATCTGCACCCATTGTATTTAAAAAGTTTGCAACATCAACTATATGAGGTTCTTTAGCTGCATTATCAATAATAGTAGTACCTTCAGCTAAAACACTTGCAAGCATTACATTAATGGTTGCTCCAACAGAAACCATATCTAAATAGATAGAAGTACCTATTAATTTGTCTGCACTTGCTTGAATCTTACCATTTGCAACATTAACAGTTGCACCTAATGCTTCAAAACCTTTAATATGTTGATCTATAGGTCTTGAGCCTAAATTACACCCTCCAGGTAATCCTACTTCAACATCTTTACATCTACTCAAAAGAGAGCCAATTAAGTAATAAGAAGCTCTAAATTTACTTGTCATATCAACAGGTGCTTTGTGTTGACATACATCTGTTGCATCAATAGTAATTGTATTTCTATCTAACCACTCAATTTTAGCACCGAGTTTTGATAGTATTTCACATGATATTTTTACATCACTAATGTTAGGTAAATTTTCTATAGTACATTTACCATTTATAAGTAAAGCAGCTGGTAATATAGCTACTGCCGCATTTTTTGCTCCGCTGATAGTAACTTCACCTTTTAGTGATGTACTACCTTTTATAATTAATTTTTCCAAAAGAATACCTCCTAATAAAATGTATAAATAATCATTATAGGTTATAACATAAAATATATTTTTTTACAATAAAAAAGTAAAATATAATAATAAAAAAGATAAAAAATTTTGGGATTTTATATATAAAACTTTACACATAAATAAAAAATATTACTATGTAGAAAACAATGTTACACTTAGGAATATGACAAATAAAACAATCGATGAACCTAAGATGTTCATCGATTAAAATATGCGCAAATTAAATTTTTATAAGTGTATTTTATTATTTAAATTGGGTGCTAGATAAAAATTCAATTAGTTTGAATTTGAAATTTATATTTTTATTATCAGAAGTACTTATTATAGCAAATTCTTCATCAGCTAAAGTTTCTTTAATCGTTTGCTTAGACTCATCTGGAACAATTCCTGTAGACATATCCACAAAACAAAGAGGGGGAAACATTACGCACCACCAATTCTGACCAGAGGCGTTTCCAATTTCGACTTTCAAGCAATCATAAAATCCTGCAGGCAGAGAAATATCCCCATAATATTTTGTGGGAAAATATGAATTTCCTATTTTAATTTTAACATCATAATCATAACCATTATCTTCAATAGTTTTTTTTGCAATAGCATAAAAATCATCCTCGTGTAATTTTGTAAGTTCTATAGCAGAATCTTTTGAAGTTATATCAGATGTTAATGTATTCATATATTTTAGAAGACTATCTCTTACAATATATTTTAAATTTTGATCTTCTTCAGAATCACTATTTGCTATTACATGCAATCTAAAAACACTATCGGCTATATTTTCAGAAACGGTTGAAGCATAAGATATAGCTGAAATAATAATAAATAATATTAATAAAGAAATAATTATAATAAATCTTTTGAAAATTTTCATAATAAATCCTCCTTTATGATATTTTTACGTATTAATAAAATTATTTACTAAAATAAAAAAAATATACACAAAAGGAAAAAATTATTTAATTTGTCGAATTTAGATGTCGAATTCGGACGAACGATTTATTTGTAATATTATTGACATATTTGAAATGAACTGGTAAAATTTTCCATATAGTTTTGAACTAGGAGGCAAGAAAAAATGGAATATGTGGGACAAACAAACATAAAAAAATTTTGTAATTTTTATGTAAGTGATTTACATTTATCTGTAATGTTACTTCCTTATATAAGTAAACAGGTAAATGAGGATGTTGAAATAACCACTATTTTTGAAAAACTTGAAAAGAAAAATATTGAAACAATATTAGACAAATTAAATGTAAAAAATAAAGAAAAAATATTAAACATAAATTGGTTTAATACTAATAAAGATACATATGAAAATATAGAAAATACAATAGATAAAAGTATAAGAAATAATAAAAAAATAACAATAATAATAGGTGGAGATAAAAAATATAATTATGAAACTAGCAAAAATGTAACAGAGCATTTAAAAGCAATTAATAATTCAAGTATTAAAATTATTAATTGCTATAACATTAATGAAATAGGTAATGACATAAAATCAATTGTTAAAAAATATGATGGTATTTTAAATACTTCTGGCGAAGTAAAAATAAACACTATATAAAAATAAATAATGTACTAAAATAGATAATATATCAAAAAAATGCATAAAATTATGATATAAAAGTAATCTATCAGATTTGCATTATATAAATGGTAAAATTAAGTGACGCACTTTGAAATAAAAATAGACACATAAGAT
>USQY01000077.1 GCA_900557045.1 uncultured Clostridium sp. | reverse complement strand
TTTGGGATTATGTATATTTTTTTTTATATTTTCCCGAAAAATATTGACACTATCTTTAGTGTTCCTTTGTTTGACAAAATTCGCTTTTCAATATAAAATAATATTTGAATTATATAGATTTTTTTGAGAGGAGACTTGTTAATGAAAAAAACATTACATATTGGTGTTGATGTAGGATCAACTACTGTAAAGATAGTAGTTTTAGATTCAAATCTAAGAGTGATTTTTCAAGATTATCAACGTCATTATTCAGATACCAAAAATACAATTTGCACAGTACTAGAAAATTTAATTAATAAATATCCAGATTATAATTATACAATTGCCTTAACAGGATCAGGTGCTATGTCAGCTGCTTGTTTTTTAGATTTACCTTTTATACAAGAAGTTGTTTCATGTAAACGTTCAGTAGAAACATATATTCCGCAAACTGATGTAGTTATTGAACTTGGTGGCGAAGATGCTAAAATAATTTATTTTGATAAATTTATAGAACAGCGTATGAATGGTACTTGCGCTGGAGGAACAGGTGCATTTATTGATCAAATGGCCTCTTTACTTGATACAGATGCTGCTGGATTAAATGAGTTAGCCAAAGATTATAAAACCATTTATCCTATTGCTTCTAGATGCGGAGTTTTCGCAAAAACTGATATTCAACCTCTTTTAAATGAAGGTGCTGCAAAAGAAGATATCGCTGTATCTATTTTTCAAGCAGTTGTAAATCAAACTATAAGTGGGTTAGCTTGTGGTCACCCTATAAAAGGTAATGTCGCATTTCTAGGTGGACCGTTAAATTATCTATCTGAATTACGCAATAGATTTATACAAACTTTAAATTTAAAAGAAAATGAAATTATAATTCCCGAAGAAGCACATTTATTTGTAGCAAAGGGTGCAGCACTCGATTCCATAGGTTCTTCAGAAATTAGTCCTCAAAATTTAACTAGTAAAATTGAAGTTTTAAAAAATTCGCATGATAAAAACTCAACACCTTTATCACCTTTATTTTCTATTAATGCCGATTATGACACTTTTAAAGTAAGGCATAGTAAAGATACTGTAAAAAAGGAAGATTTATCTTCTTATACAGGGGACTGCTATATTGGCATAGATGCTGGTTCTACAACTACAAAATTAGTATTAATTGATAAAAACGGTAGTTTACTTTATTCTTTATATGGTAGTAATGAAGGAAATCCACTAAATAGTGTTATTAAAATGCTTAAAGATTTATATTCTAAAATTCCTTCTTCTGCTACTATTAGATTTAGTGGTGTTACTGGTTATGGCGAAAAATTAATACAAACAGCACTTAATATAGATTTAAATGAAATAGAAACAATTGCACATTATACTGCTGCAAAAGAATTTATGCCTAATGTTACAAGCATTGTTGATATTGGTGGGCAAGATATGAAATATATTAAAATTAAAAATGGTACTATTGATAATATCATGCTTAATGAAGCGTGTTCATCTGGTTGTGGTTCATTTATTGAAACATTTGCTAAAAGCTTAAATCTATCAATTGCTGAATTCGTTAATTCAGCAATTGAATCTAGGAATCCTGTTGACTTGGGTTCTAGATGTACAGTTTTTATGAATTCAAAAATAAAACAAGCTCAGAAGGAAGGATATACTGTTGGTGATATTTCTGCTGGTCTTTCATACTCTGTAATTAAAAATGCTATACAAAAAGTTATGAAAATTAGGGATATGCAGACTTTAGGTGATAACATTGTCGTTCAAGGTGGTACATTTTATAATGATGCTGTTTTACGTGCTTTTGAATTAATTGTTGGAAAAAAAGTTATTCGTCCTGATATTTCAGGTTTGATGGGTGCTTATGGTGTAGCACTTTTGGCTAAGCAACAATATGAAACTAATATGGATATGGAATACCATTCTAAAATATTAAAAAATGAAGAATTAAATAATTTAAAAATTGAAACATCTCATTTACGTTGTCAAGGTTGTGAAAATCATTGTTTATTAACTATTAATAAATTTAATGATGGTAACCGATGCATAACTGGAAATAGATGTGAAAAAGGTGAAGGAATAAAAAATAATCCTACTAAATTACCTAATTTAGTAAAATATAAATATGAAAGAACTTTTAATTATACACCTCTAACTGCTTCTGAGGCAAAACGTGGAACAATAGGAATCCCTAGGGTTCTTAATATGTATGAGGATTATCCTTTCTGGTTTACTTTTTTAACAAATTTAGGTTTTAGAGTTATATTATCAGAAAAAAGTAATAGAAAAACATATGAAAAAGGTATTGAATCTATGCCTTCAGAATCAGTGTGTTTTCCTGCAAAACTTTCTCATGGTCATATAATTAGTTTAATTAATTCTGGAATAGCTACAATATTTTATCCTTGTATTCCGTATTCAAGAAAGGAATTTAAGGATTCTAATAACCACTACAATTGCCCTATTGTAACTTCCTATCCAGAAGTTTTAAAAAATAATGTAGAGGAATTAAAATCCCAAAATATTAATTTCCTTAATCCTTTTCTTCCTTTTGAAGTAAAAAAATTAGCGGAAACTATTTTAGATCTTCCCGAATTTGTTAAATATAAATTTACAAAAAAAGAATTAATAGAAGCAGCCAAAAAAGCTGAAGAAGAATACCAAAATTATAAAAATGATATTAGGAAAAAAGGTGAAGAAACAATTCAATACATAAATAAAAATAATTTAAAGGGAATTGTCCTTGCAGGAAGACCTTATCATATGGACCCTGAAGTAAATCATGGAATTGATACTTTAATTACAAGTTTAGGGTTATCTGTTTTAACAGAAGATAGTGTTTGTCACCTTACAACACAAAGAAAACCTTTACGTGCTGTTGATCAATGGACTTATCATTCTAGACTATATAACGCTGCTGACTTAGTTGGTAGAAGTGATAATTTAGAATTAATTCAGTTAAATTCCTTTGGATGTGGTGTTGATGCAGTTACTACTGATCAAGTAGAAGAAATTCTTACAAGTTATGGAAAAATGTATACTTTAATAAAAATAGATGAAATTAATAATTTAGGTGCTATTAGAATTCGTATACGTTCTTTACTTGCAAGTATGAATAAGCGTCTTGAATCTAAATTAATAAAAGGTACTGGAAATTACAGTGTTAATAGAAAAATATTTACTAAAGATATGAAAAAAAATTATACAATATTAATTCCACAAATGGCACCTATTCATTTTGAATTGTTAGAATCAGCAGTTCAGTCATCTGGATATAATGTTGAATTGTTACGAGAATGTACAAACCATACTGTTGAAACAGGTTTGAAATATGTTAATAACGATGCATGCTATCCATCTATTTTAGTTACTGGTCAAATGATTGAGGCGTTAGAATCTGGTAAATATGATTTAGATAAGACAGCACTTATAATGTCACAAACAGGCGGGGGTTGTAGAGCAACAAATTATATTGGATTTATTAGAAAAGCATTAAAAGATGCTGGTTTTGAAAATATTCCTGTAATTTCTTTTAATGTAGTTGGAATGGAAAAAATGCCTGGATTTAAAATCACAATACCTCTTATTGAACGTTTATTAAAAATGTGTATTTATGCTGATTTACTTCAAAAATTAACTGCTAAAAATAGAGCATATGAAATACATAAAGGTGAATCAAATAAATTGTTTACTGAGTGGCTAGAAAAATGTAAAAAATTAATAAAAAAATCATCTATGAAGGAATTTAAAAAAAGTATTTATGCTATGGTTGATGATTTTGAAAAAATAGAATTAGATACCTCTATTGAGAAGCCAAAAGTTGGAATAGTTGGTGAAGTCTTAATTAAATATCATCCATTTGGAAATAATTTTGTTGTGGACAAATTAGAACAAGAAGGTGCTGAAGTAATATTACCTGATTTCATGGGATTTGCAAAATTTATTGCTACTCATAAAATTACATTTAATCAATTAATAAAAACAGGTAATTTGAAAGCGAGTATATTTAAAACAGCAATAAAATTAATTGATTTATTAGAAAAAGATGTTGTTATAGCTTTAAAAAATTCTAAAAAAGGATATTTATTACCTTGTAATATTTGGGAATTAGAAGATAAAGTAAAAGATATATTATCAATTGGAAATCAAACTGGTGAAGGTTGGTTTTTGACAGCAGAAATGATTGAATATATTGAACATGATATACCAAATATAGTTTGCGTTCAACCTTTTGCCTGCTTACCTAATCATGTTGTTGGAAAAGGTGTAATCAAAACAATACGTTCTAAATACCCTAACGCAAATATTTCACCAATAGACTATGATCCTGGTGCAAGTGAAACAAATCAGACAAATAGATTAAAGTTACTTATGACAGTTGCAAAAGATAATTTGAAATTAAAAAATAAGCAAAAAAACTCTATCGAAAATGAAAAAATAAATACTATTAAAATTTAAAATAATTATTAATAAAATCCTCTAATATAAATAATATTATTAAACAGATTTATTTTTATAGGAGGATTTTAAATAAATAAT
>USQY01000076.1 GCA_900557045.1 uncultured Clostridium sp. | reverse complement strand
GCATGAATAATATGTACTACCAAATATAATATTATTACAACACCTACATAAATAAAAGTAATTCGTAGAGGCCATTTTAATAATATAGTTAGTAATATTAAAATTGGAAATAGACAAACACAAATAAAATAAATAATTTTCAAAACTAAAATAGCTTTATCTTGTTTCATTTTTTACTCCTCTAAGTGCTTTTATTTTCATTAATTGCACTTTATATTTATTATTATTAGTTAGTTCGAACGCTAGTTTTGTTAAGTATTCAGCCGTATCATAGTTCATTTTATCGATAGAATTTTCAATAAAATCGTTAATTGTAAATATTACTCTTTCTGATACTCCGTGTTGAAGATTATATTTTTTAAACGTATTAACGATATCATCGGCACCATTAAAGTGAATAACACCAGCAACTTTAGTTATTTCCATAATCGCATTATAATTATTTTCATTTTCAAAATAGTAATTACTAATTAGAAAACATCAAATCGCAATATCATATTTTTGATTTTCTTGATAATATCTACCGATTAAGTGATATGCCGATGCAAGTTGTTCCTTGCGATAAGCATATTTTAATACTTCTTTTAATAATTCAAAAGCTTCTTCATTTTTGTTTAAATTATTATAGATTATAGAAATATACATCATATTGCCAATACATCTTGGATTATATGCAAGTGATTTTTCCAAATCGATTGCGGCAAGAGAATCATCATTTTCTTCATGATGAATTTTAGCTAAATAATATAAGTGACGAGTTATTGGTTCTGGATAAAACTTTATATTCATTTTGTCCATTTTTGCGGGAGTTTCACAGAAAATAAACCCTTCAATTTTTTCACCAAAATCATAATAATTAAGTTTTTGCATATAAAACTGTTTTTGAAAAAGATCAATTAATTTTAATAATATTTCTTTTGATTTAGCGTATTCTTTATTATTATATAATTTTATTGCTTCAGTAAATTCTGCTATTCTTTTAGCTTGTACACTTTCTACTTGAGAGTGGATTTTTTGTAAAGCTTCGGGATCTAAACGTTTATATATCATTGTAAATATTTCATAAACAACTTCATCATTTTTTTCTTTAGAATATTTTTTTAATTGGTCATTTAAATATTTTATGTCAACTTGATTTATCCCTGTTAAATGTTTTTTTATATCTTCTATAATTTCTTTATTGTTCAACTTGTTCACCTAAATATTCTTTATATTGTTCATCATGGATTTCTGTTAATTGGGTTGTAAGAGCCATTTGATGAATTAATAATTTCACAATTGATTCAAGTTCAGAGTTTTGTGAATAATCGGCTTTACAAATATAGCCAACTCTTTTATCGTGAAGTAATCGTTTAGCAATTTCTACGTTATCTTTGTGATAAATGGCGATAGATTCACCACCATTTATGCGAACTACTCTCATACATGGTACATCTGTAATACCGTCACCAATATATATCATATTTCGATATGGTACGTGACGTTCTTCTTCTTGTGTTACACTATTAAGTTTTATATCATCTTGTTGGTCAAGAGATCCTTTAGATATTCTAAAAACAAATTGAGTTTTAGTTGTAAAATTTACTACTTGTTTTGGCCAATCCGCATTACCGCTTTTATTATAATGGAATTCACAAGCATAAATTCTTTTGAAATATTTTGCGATATCAGTGCCTTCAATTATTTCTTTCAATCCTGAAGATAAGATATAATGTTCTACTTCAACCCCAAGGCTTTCTCCAAATTGATTTATACGTTTAAACCATGATTTTACACCTTTTAAAAATACAACATCTTTACCTAAATTCATAAATGATTGTCTTGTTATTGAAACACCTTTTTCTTTAGCAGCACGAATCATCAAAAACATATATGCAAGTATTTTATCCATATTATTTTTAACGGCTATTTGGTTAGATTCTTTCCAAAACTCACTTGCTTCCATTCCTACACTAGGAATAAAACTATATTCTTGCATGTCTTTTGCACACAAAGTGCGGTCAAAATCATACATTAAAGCTATTACTGGTTTTTTCATTTTTTCCCCCTACCTATTTTTCCCTTTCTTTATTATTCCTTTATAAAAAGCATATGCATATAAGAATGGTGCTGCTACTGAACCAAGGAATACTGATACTGCAAGTATTCCGGTAATCCATGTTAAATACCACCATCTAAAATTAATAATACGCTTTTTAAATAAATATATCAAAACATATATACAAGTAACTACACCAACCCATGCAAGGCCTGATAAATAATAGTACAATTTAACTCTTTTTAACACTTCTTCATCAGTTATTTGTGCAACAAAATCGCTATAAGTTGATTTAGATAATAAGTAACCTATAAAGAATACTAGAGGTATTATAATTAAATAAGATATATAAAAAGCCATTATTTTTTTGTCACCTAAATACCAGTTATAATTCATTCTAGTATTAGATTTTTTCATACGTCTTCCCGCATCGTTTCTTTCTTGTTGGATATCGCGTTCTAAGAAATCTTCAAGATGTATTCTTAGTATTGGACACATTTGTTCAATTTGTTCGTTAGTAGGATCTTGTTTTCCTTTTTCCCAATTAACAACGGTTTCCTTTGATACATTCATTTTTTCCGCAAATTCTTCTACAGAAAGTCTTGCTTCTTCTCTTAGTACTTTTATATTTGTATTGATGTTACTCATATTTCACCTCGTATGTTTATTTAATTCGTATATAATTTAATCAGAGATTTCTATCTGATTTTAATTATAACTAATTTATGATATACTTTTATTGAAGTTATATCAGCTTCAGAAATCTTTGTTATAACTATAAATCATGATATAGTTATAACTGGTTGTGGACTCCGTTTTATTTATGGGAACATTACGAATCCGCGATATAATTTGGAGCCCTTCCTTTTTCTTTGTAAACCTGTTTATATGTTTTTAGGACTATACTTTTTTAGTATTGAACCTGTATGACTCGCGAATATAGGCTTGAAGAACAAACTCATTTGAGTTAGGAAGTTATCAACCACTTGTACAGGCAAAATGAAAGGATGTGTTGTTATGAATCAAAATACCTGTATTACCATTGATGTATCTCAAAATAAAAGTCACATTCAAGGCTTTATTGGACCAAACAAACCTTTAAGTAAGGCTAGAACTATGAGAAACACTAAACAAGGATTTCAATTTATTTTAATTCTTAAAAATTTAATCGAATCTAAAACAAATGAAACTCCTTTAATTGTTTTTGAATTTACTGGAATTTACCATAAACCTCTTGAAAAATTCCTTATATCACAAAACCTTAAGTATCATATTGTTGCTCCACTAAAAGCTGCTAAAGCCAGAAACAGCGAAATTAGGGAACAAAAAACTGATGCTAGAGATTGCTTAAGCTTATCTAAACTTTTTTATTCGAATAACCTAGGTATATTCTATTCTGAAAACGAAACATATTCTAATTTGCGAAAGTTAAATAGATATTATGATACTTGTATGAAACACTTAATTAAAATTAAAGTTAATTTTAGAGAAACTTTAGCTGTTGTTTACCCTAACTATAAAAAGTTATTTTCTAGTATTTATAGTGATGATTCGTTAACTTTCTTGAAAGAATTCCCTCATCCATCCCTTTATACTTCAAAATTAGAAGATAGAATTATAGAAATATTAAAAAATAAATGGGATCATTTGGAAAGTTGGACTTCTTCTAAAGTTAAGATATTAACTCCTTTAATTAATGAAGTTGTTTCAGGTTGTAATGTTACCGAACCAGATATAATTATGCTTCTTTCTTATATTTCTCAAATAGAATATTATTTAAATCAAATTGAAATTACTGTAAGTCAAATGAATGAACTTGCCAAGAAAGTTCCCCTTTATAATCTCGTTCATTCTTTACCTGGTATTCAAGATATACTAACATGCAAGTTTATTGCAGAAGTGGGTGATATATCTAGATTTTCAAATTATAAACAAATTGTTGCTTATGCTGGTATTGATCCTATGATTAGACAATCTGGCGATAAAGATGGTCTCCATCTTAAAATGTCTAAAAAAGGAAATAAGCGTCTTAGAACTATTCTTCATTTAATGGTATCCAGTTTAATTAAAGCTAATAGAGAACCTAATGCTATTAAAGATAAATATCAAAAAAAGACGCACCAATTAAACCCTCTTAAGCCTAAAGTTGCGTCCATGGCTTGTGCTAATCAACTAGTAAGAATTATCTTCTATATGCACAAGACGAGTTCAACTTACACATATCATGAATGTAAGTAGTCTCAAAACGGTCTATGCCGTAATTTAATTATAACACACTTTAGAATAAAAATAAAATATTTTAAATAATTTTTGCGTAATAATGCCAGTTTAAGTGATTTTAGACTGACAAGCCTTTTTGCACTCTTTTTTTATAATCAACTAATCAATATTAAAAATATATAAAAATTTTTAATATTTTACTTGATTATTTATGTTTATTATATCATGGATTTAAAAATATTAATAGACATTTGTTGAAAAAGCTTCAATTTT
>USQY01000075.1 GCA_900557045.1 uncultured Clostridium sp. | reverse complement strand
TAAAAAGGCAAATTTTAAAATTTGCCTTTTTATTTATGTATATTTACTTATTCATTATTGTTATTGTTTTCAGAAACTATTGCATCTTCTATATCTTCAGAATGAAATAATGAATCAGAAGTATCAGTTCTTATTGGATCTAATTCAATTTCGGAATTATCATCATCTGCGAAACTTGATATTGTAGATTTTCTTTTTTTAGATTTTCTTGTATCTACATCTGATTGTGTAGTTAAAAACTTTTCAAAATTAAATTTTTTAACTTCATGTTTTTCTTTATATTTAGCTTCTACGAAATCTAATACACAAACACCATTTTCGTATTTTCCACCGTCAGAAGCAATTTTGTATAAACATTGTTTAAATTTGGTACTTTGTATTTTTCCTGCTTGATATTTAGTAACAGGTTTGTATTTAATGCCACTAAGTTTATCGTCATATTTACCTTTTGCAGTATCATATGATTGTGAGAAATCCCATTTCTTTTCTTCACCAAGCTCTTTGCTCCACCATTCGTTATCTTCAGGTGTATTATTTCCAAATACGATTTTATTAGCACAGTTTGCTATAATTGTACTTCTATATTTTTTGTTTGATACATTTAATTGATCAAGGTTTTGCGCTGAGATTACAGTACCAATTCTATATTTTCTATACATTGTAAATATAGCTTCTGTTTGTGAACAAATGAAATCTGGAAATTCATCTATATATAGGAAATGAGGAATACGAGTATTTTCATTTCCAGGTCTTCTTAATATTGCGTATTGCATTGATAATATAAAGAATAAACCAAATGCAGTATGTGCTGAAGCTCCTAAATCTCCACGTCTTGTACATAATAATGTGATATCACCATTTTCAAGTGTACTATCAAAGTTTATATTATTTGTTCTATTACATAAAATTTTTCTAATTCCTGGATAACGTAATAAATTATCTAATAATGTGCTTGCAGAATATACATATTTTTCTGTGCTTTCTCTTCCTGGACCATTTGAATAAAAGTTCTTTTTGAAGTAAGAAAGTAATACAGAATATTGTTTTTCAAGTTCTTCATCTTTTTCAAGTTCTTTACACATATATTCAACTAAATTGAAATCGTTTAACATACTTAACATATCTTCAAGTGTAGGTAATTCACCATCATGCATTCTTGGATACATTTCTTTTAATAATATTGATAAATTTTCAATAACTTGATATGAGTATGTATTTTCATATGCTATATCAACAGAGTTACCTGAATTGTGTGCTAATCCTTTTAAAACAGTTGAGATAGCTACTGCTGTTTGCATTGGATCATCATATGCGAAAGGGTTTAAGCCTTGAGATTCAGGATTTTTTGGATCAATTAGGTTTACATGCATTTTATAAGCTTTAGCGATAGCTAAAATTCTTGATGTTGATTCAAAATCTGGTGAGATATAAGTAATACCTAAATTTCTATAGATTATTCCAGTTGATGATATATTATAAATCATTTTTTTCATATAAGATTGGAATATTTTAATTTTATTTTCTTTTGGCTGAATCATGTTTAAGTTAAAGTTATTATTTATATAATCATTATCATAAGGACAAGATAAATTTGCTATTCCAGCTTTTAGAGCAATAAAAGCTAATTCTTTGCCTGTTTCTCTATATTGATATTTTTTATCAATATCTTTTGCTATCATAGGTTCATATATTAATGAGGTTTTTCCTGAACCAGAAACACCTACAACAAGCATTGATTCAAAACGTTTCTTTTCTGAAATTTTAACTGGTTTCCCATTTCTATAATCTGTTCCTATAGTAATTTCACATGTATTAGGACCAGTAGCTTCACTTTTGGGAGATAAACTAATTCCTTTATATTCATAAATACCTTCTAATTGTTGTCTACTATCATTAATTCCTGTATAAATCCATTTAAATAAAAGATAGAATGTTGTTAAAGGTATATATAGTGTAACCCAACAAAATGCAGGTTTTATTAAATAGCTAAATTCTGTAGCAAGTTTTGGGTATTGAGGAAGTGAAAGCAATGCAAGCCAACCAGCTGCATTTAGCCATTGAGCAATCATTGAGATAAGTAGGACATATAAGGCTATGATGTAAGTATATAAAAATGAAACTTTCATTTCTTGAGATTTTACAAATTTTGAACTGCATGAAAATAGGAATGCAAATACAGGACAAGCAAAAGCTAAGGTGTATTGGATTGGATTCCAGTAATTAGAAGCGATTCCCGTAAAAATCATTATAAGTAAATCTACAAATCTGTCAACTACTAAGTATATTGTTATTAATGTTAGTATATATGTAAAAAAGGTATTTCTATCTGTTTTTAATTTCTTTAATAATTTATCTATTAATTTCAAAAGTTTTCACCACTTTCATACAAAAAATCATATACATATATTATCCTATAAAATTGCTAAAAAATCAAGTGTTTTGGGGAAATTTGTTTGATTTTTGTCGTTTCTACATTGACTATGCTTTATAGCACAATATATATTTATGTAATTACATAATACTCATTTATACTTACTTATAATATAAAATATTAAACACTAACTATTTTTAGTATAGCAAAGGTGAGTTTAAATTGTGCATAATTTAAAAAAAAACTTGAAAATTAAGAATATTATTAATATAATTTAATAGACTGAATTAAAAGGAAGTTTGGAAAGGAAAATTTAAATGTTATCAAATAGTAGGACAAATAGAAAAGTTAAAAAGGAAAGCTTTATGCAAGGTGTTCTTGCACTAATGGTATCTCAAGTATTAATTAAATTTTTAGGATTTGCTTATAAATGGTATCTTACTAATAAAGATGGATTTGGTGATGAGGGAAATGCTATTTATAGTGCTGGATTTCAAATATATGCGTTATTACTTTCAATTTCATCTATTGGAGTACCTAATGCAGTTTCAAAATTAGTTGCTGAAAGGTTATCTTTAGGAGATACAAAGGGAGCTCATAGGATTTTTAAAATAGCTTTTGCTACATTTGGTGTTATAGGTCTTGTAGGAACATTACTTTTATTATGTGGAGCGGGAACATTTGCTAATACGATGGGAATTCCAGAAGCTGAAATGACATTAGTTGCATTATCACCATCAATATTTTTTGTATCAATAATGTCTGTAATAAGAGGTTTTTTCAATGGAAGATCTAAAATTAAAGTAACAGCTAATTCACAAACATTAGAACAGGTATTTAAAACAGTTCTTACTATAATAGTTGTAGAGATTGTTGCTGTTTTATCTGGAACAAATACAACACTTATGGCAGCAGGTGCCAATTTAGCTACAACACTTGCTACTGTTGCAAGTTTTTTGTATTTATTTACATATTATAAAATCCATAAAAAAGATAAATATGAAATAGAAGATATTGCAAAAAATGCAAATATAAAACGTTCAAATGTTATGAATAAAACTATACTGCAAATAGTTAAAAATATATTATGGGTTTCTATACCTATTTCTTTAAGTTCAATATTGGTTTCAATTAATAAAAATATAGATTCATTTACAGTAGTAAATTTATTGAAAAATTTCTTACCCGAAGCTGAAGCCAAAATTCAATATGGTATTTTAAGTGGAAAAGTAGAAACATTAACAAGTTTACCATTATCATTTAATGTAGCTTTTGCAACAGCTTTAGTACCTGCAATTTCGGCAGCAAGGGCAAAAGGAGAACTTAATAAAGGGGTGAAAAGAATTTCATTTTCTTTATTAACTACTATTTTAATAGTATTACCTTGTGTAGTTGGAATGGTAGTTTTTGCCGAACCAATTTTGAAACTTTTATATCCAAATGCATCATCAGGAGCATGGATTATGCAAGTATGTGTAATTGCTACAATTTTTACTGCAATGGAACAAACAATAAATGGAGCATTACAGGGATTAGGTAAAGTTATGGTTCCAGCAGCAGCATTAACAATTGGGGTACTTTGCAAATTGATATTAAATTTAATTTTAGTTCCTATTTCAACAGAAGTATGTCCATTAGGAGGAGCAGCAGGAGCAGCTTTTGCTACAGATGTATGCCATATAGTTGCATTTTGCATAGTATTTGCAGTTTTAAGAAGAACAGTTAATTTGAAATTAAAATTTTCTAAAATGGTTATAAAACCAATAATTGCATCAGCGATGATGGCTGTAGTATCTTATGGAACATATATTTTATTAAATGGTATAATTGCTCAAAATATGGCTACAATAATAGCATTAATCGTGGCAGTTATAGTATATGTATTATCTATATTGGTATTAAGAATATTTAATGAAGAAGATATACTTATGTTACCATATGGACAGAAAATATATGCAGTATTAGTAAAAGTATGGATATACAAAGAAAAAATAAAGTAAAAAAAAGAAGGATTTTATATAACTTTGGCGAATAATGATAATAGTAGCGGTCAAAAACTATGCTACATATAACTTATAGGAGGTAATGTATAATGAACAAATCTGATTTAATCGCGGCTATCGCTGCTAAAACAGGAGAAACAAAAAAAGATGCTGAAGCAACATTAAATGCATTTGTTGACGTTGTTACAGAAACTTTAGTAAAGGGAGATAAAGTTCAACTAGTTGGATTTGGTTCTTTTGAAGTAAGAAAAAGAGCAGCTAGAAAAGGAAGAAACCCACAAACTAAAGAAGAAATAAAAATACCTGCATCTAAAGCTCCAG
>USQY01000074.1 GCA_900557045.1 uncultured Clostridium sp. | reverse complement strand
AATCTTATGTGTCTATTTTTATTTCAAAGTGCGTCACTTAATTTTACCATTTATAGAAAAATATTGAAAAAAACGCTATTTGTTAATGCTTTTGTAGTTGCTAGTTAAAAATAAAATCATGTAAAATGTTAAATAATAACAAAGAACTATTATTTAATGTTGTACATATAAAATGCATGTGTAATTAATAAAAAAATGAGGTTTAAATGAAAGAAACTTATGATAAAGTAAAAAAAATAAATGAAACTGTAAAAATAAGAAATGATTTAACCAAAAAATCAAATAAAGGTATAATGAAAAAAAGTATAATGAGATATGTATTAATTGGGCTAATAATTATAAATTGTTCTGTAATATTTAGTTTCTCATCTGAAAAATCAGAAAAATCTAACAATACAAGCGGAAAAGTTGTTGATGTAATTGTAAAATTGTATCCTAAAACAAGAAATTTGGAAGGAAAGGCCAAAATTGATGCAAAAGAAAGAATAGTTATGCCTATTAGAAAAACAGCACATTTTAGTATATATATGTGTTTAGGATTCCTTATATTTAGTTTTACTAATACATTTAATAAAATTAATAATTACAAAAAACGAATATTAATTAGTGAATTTTGTACTTTTATATATGCATGTTCTGATGAATTACATCAATATTTTGTACCAGGAAGATCATGTGAATTTAGAGATGTATGTATTGATTCGTTTGGAGCACTAGTGGGGATATTGCTAAGTTTTATTATAATAAAACTTAAAAATAAGAAAAAATTTAAAATTAAAAATTTTTGAAAGATTTAAATTAGTTTTCACAAAACGACATTTTTCAACATAAAATATACTAACCTGCATAAAATGGAGGGGAGTATATTGAATAAGATAAAAAAGGGAGACATAGTAGGTAGAATATCATATGGAAAAGATATATATTTTATAGTAGATAGAGTTATAAAAATAAAAAAAAATACGCAAGTTGCTATTTTAAAAGGATTAACAATAAGAATTAAAGCAGATAGTCTAACAGAAGATTTGGAGTTAATTGATAAAAAAATGATAAAAAATACTATGAATGATCTAGAAAATAGAATTTCTGAAAGATTGAGTAAATATTCTAAAAGAGTTAGGAAAAAATTCAAATTTGGAAAAATATTGCATTTAGATGGGGATTCACGTTATACACAAAAATCTATTAAATATTATAGAGAAATAGGAATGAATGCAGTAGTAAGAAATGTTCCAGAAAGCAGACAACCATTTGTAGTGAAAAATCTCCTTGAAAGATATAAGCCAGATGTACTAGTAATTACTCGGACATGATGGGATGATAAAAAACGGAACAGGTTTTAATGATTTATATAATTATAGAAATTCTGCTTATTTTATAAAAACAGTGATAAATGCTAGAAATTGGGAGAATTATTCAGACAATCTCGCAATTTTTGCAGGTGCATGTCAAAGTTATTATGAAGCTATAATACAAGCAGGGGCAAACTTTGCATCTTCTCCTGCTAGAATTTTAATAGATTTTATAGACCCATTAATTGTTGCAGAAAATATTTCATCTACAGATAGAAGTAGATTTGTGACAATAAGAGACTTCGAAAAGGACCTTCGTGATGGGCAAAAAGGAATAAGTGGAATAGGATCAATTGGAAAAGGAATGCTAGAATTTTAGGAAAAATTTATAAAAAATTACTTTGTAATATTTTCGTAACAAAAATGAGATGAAAATGTAACATTGTATAGCATACAGCTATCAAAGCATTGAAAATACTGGAATACAGCAATTTAATCAAATAAAATCATCTTTGACAACTTTCGTCTAAAATGCTATAATTTAGTCATATTATAGAAGTAGGTGATTAAATGATTTGCAGAAATGATATTTCAAATATTAAAGCAGATATTGAAGAAATGAGTGACAATAAGCAAAGAATAATTGTTAAAGGTTCTCTAGGAAGGAGTAAATCGTTTGAAAAAGAAGCTACAATAGAGAAAGCATATCCAAATATGTTTATAGTAAAATATGATGATGATAATAGAAATGCAACATGGAGTTATATAGATGTGTTAACTAGAACTGTTGAGCTTGAAGTTTTTGATGGAGAAAGATATAGTCCATTATTACCACCAATAGTCGAAGAAGCAAAAAAAGTAAAAGTAATTTAATATTAAAAAACTGTCGAACTTTAGAGTACATCTCTAAAGTTCAATTTTTTTGCTAGTATGGAAGGAGCTTTCTAGCAAATTTTTTGCCAAAAAGTTTCCGACTATACTGGCAAAAAATTTAAAAAAATATGAATTTTTTTCTTACATTACAAATATACTTTACTAAATAAAACAAGGAGGTAAGAAAAAATGGCTATAGAAGCATTAAAAGAAAATTTATGTGTAAACCAAATAATTGGAAAAGCAAAAGAAAATATAGTTACTGAAGGTGATGTTATTATACCAGATATAAAACCAGATATATTAAGTACAATTAATACTAGTGGAACAATATGTATTTACAAAAAAGAAGTATTAGAGGGTAAAATTAGAATTGATGGTGGAGTACAAGTATATATAATGTATTTAGCAGATGATGAAAATTCAAATGTAAGAGGTATTAATACAGTTATAGACTTCACAAAAGTAATAGATATGGAAAAGGCAACTCCAAATATGAATTTAGAAACTGATATAAGTTTAAGAGATATAGAATGCAAAATATTAAATGGAAGAAAAGTTAATATAAAGGTGAATATAGATGCTAGTGTAAATGTATATTCAAATGAAGATATTGAATTTATAAAGGAAATTGAGAATAGAAAAGATATTCAAGTATTGAATAATCCAACAAATATTGATTCACTATTAGGCTCAGGCAATACAAAAGTGTATGCCAAAGATACTATAGGCATAGAGAATACAGACAATTTAGCTGAAGTTATGAAAACAAATATTAATATTGTTAATAGAGAAGTAAAAACAAGTTACAACAAAATTCTTGCTAAAGCTGATATGCTAGTAAACATTGTATATCTTACAGATGATAATAGAATAAATGAAGTAAAATGGCAAATTCCAGTTATGGGATTTATAGATATGCAAAATATATCTGATGATAATTTGTGTAATACAAATTATGAAATAAAGAATATATTAATAAAACCAAATAATGTAGATGAACATTCTATATATGTTGAAGTGGAATTAGAAATTTCATGTAATGTGTATGAAAAAAGAGAGTTAGATATAATCCAAGATTTATACAGTCCATCAGAATGCTTAAATATTAATCAAAAAAATATTACAGTAATGCAAGATAAGAGAAATGTAAAAGATAAAAGTATAATAAAGGAAAAAATGATGATTCCGGAATTGCGAAATACTAAAATATGTAATAGTGAAATAACACCTAAAATAATAAAACAAAGCATATATAATGATAAAATAATGTATGAATGTGAATTAGATGTTAAATTTATGTACTTTTCTAGTGTAACAAATAGAGTAGATGTAAAATTACAAACAATACCATTTAATGCAAATTTAGATTGCCAAGGCATTTCACAAAGTTCAAATTTAAATACTAAAATAGAAATAATAACACAAGATTTTATTATAATGCCAGATGAAAGTATTGAAACAAATATAGAGTTGGAAATATCAGTAGATGTTTCTAAAATGATGGAGGTAAGGGTTATAGATAATGTTGAAGTTGCAGAAAATAATAATGAAAATGTTTATAGTATTGTTGTATATTTTGTAAAACCAGGTGATACATTGTGGAAAATTGCTAAAAGATTTAAAAGTACTATTAGAGCAATTTCATCTGTTAATGGAATTGAAGATGAAAATAAAATTAATGTAGGTCAACAATTGTTTATACCTAAATTTGTGTAATGATATGAATTATAGTAATCATAATAATGATAAAATTTTTTCTAGAAAAAGGTTTTTAATTCCAAAGTTTAGAAAGTTTAATTGTGGAAGTGCTGGTGTTTCTAGTTTTTTAAGAGGAAAAGGAAATTATGGCAGTAGTTTTGGTAATAGTAGTAAATGTAGCAATTGTAATAACAGTCAAAATAATATTGTAACACGAAAGTTTATAAAGACTTCTATTATTGTAATAATAGCTATATGTATTGCAAATAGAATAATTGGAGTTATTAGTCCAACTATGGATGTGTTATGTGTAAATATGGCAAAATCGATTGCTACTCGAATTTCAAATGAACAAGCAACTATTGTAATGGGAAATTATAAATATGAAGATTTGTCATCTGTGATTAGAGATCAACAGGGGAATATTAAAATGATTAAAATGAATGTTATTGCTGTAAATGAGATAACTTCAGATGTGGCTATAAAAATACAACAGGAGTTGGATAATTATCAAAAAGGAGAGTTTGGGATACGATTAGGGACTTTTACAGGAACTAAGATATTGTCTGGTAGGGGACCTAATGTGCCTATAAAAATGGCAACTGTGGGGAATGTGGAGACAGAAATTGTTTCTGAGTTTGCAGAAGCGGGGATAAATCAAACTTTGCATAGGATATATTTAAATGTGGAGTGTAGGGTGAGTATTTTGACGCCTTATGATACTATTGAGGAGAATATTGTTAATCAGGTGTTGTTGGCTGAGGCTGTTATTATTGGAGAAGTGCCGGATACTTATTATAATTTGAATGGAATGAGTGATGGTGATTTGTTGGAAATTGTGGAGTGAGAATTTTTTCTTTTAAATTTTTTTGGGGGAGTACCGAGAGAAAAAATTTGTTACTTTTGAAAAAATAAACTC
>USQY01000073.1 GCA_900557045.1 uncultured Clostridium sp. | reverse complement strand
TATTGAAAGGATTATTATGAATAAAGAATTAAAACAAAAGATTAAAAATGAAGTTAAAGAAATTATTGATGAAATTAATTATGAAGAATATTTATTTAATAGAGTATTTCATAGTAATGTAGAATTCCAAAAATCATATTTTAAATTTAATAAAATATTTGAAAAATATGGTAAAGAAGCTTACTTAAAATATGTACCTTACAAATATAAAACTCAAGAAGAAAAAAATTTTGTTGAAATATATGAACATTATGGAGTTACAACTTTACAAAAACTAGAATATACTTCTAATTTAGCTAACCGTGAAATACATACTAAAAATAAGTTTAAATTATTTTTTATAAAACTTAAAAAAATACTATCTGGTAAATTTATATTTTTACCAACTCAAACAATATTAGCTTTACCTGAAGGTATTTCGAATATAAGCAACGAACAAAATAATGTTGTTGATACAAAACAGTAATATTTGTTTTACATTATACTAATATAAAAATAAATTTGAGTAATTCACTTTATATATTGTGAATTACTCATTTATTTATTTTATTTTGTTTCTAACATACTCATAAATCATAATTCCTGCCGCAACGCTTGCATTTAGACTTTCAGTTTTTCCCAGCATAGGTATTTTTACTTTTTTATTTGCTAAGTCTTGTATTCTTTGTGATACACCTTTAGCCTCATTTCCTATTACAATTGCTTTTCTGTTATAATTAATATCATAAACACTATTATTAGTATCTAAAGATGTAACTACAACTTCAAAACCATTATTTTGTAGTTCTTTTAGAGTTTCAAGTAAATCATCAGATTTGATAATATTTACTCTAAATATTCCTCCCATTGTTGATCTTACAACTTTTGGATTAAAACTATCTGCTGTTTCCTTAGATAAAACTATTTGATTTAATCCAGCTGCATCTACTGTTCTTAATATAGTTCCAAGATTTCCTGGATCTTGTATTCCATCTAATACAACTATAAATTCTTGATTATAATCTATTTTTATATTATTATATTTTCTATTTATTACAGCTAATATTCCTTGAGGACTTGTAACATCTGTTAGAGTACTAAATATCTTTTCTGTTACATATATACACTTGAATTTGGCTATTTCATACAATAGTTTTTTATCTATCAATCCGTCATTTATGCAATCTTCACAAACTACTATACAATTAATATCAGCTTGTTCCTCAATAGCTTCAGCTACTAATTTAATTCCTTCTACTATAAATTGATTATTTTCATCTCTATATTTCTTTTCCTTCAATTTTTTAATATTTTTTACAAGTTCATTATCTTTGCTTGTGATTATTTGCATACTCTTACCTCCCTAATCGCACAAAAAACTTTTTAATTTCATCCAATTGTTCTAAATCTGTAATTGTTTTGCTTTTTAAAGTAATATATGGTTCTTTACCAGGTGAAAAACTAACTAGATTACCATATTTTGAAATAAGTGAGTCTACAATACTAAAGTCAAATTTATTTGCATCAAAGTAAAAAACAAATGCTCCATTTTTCTTACTTATTTTTAATATATTAAACTGCCTGCACATTTCTTTAATTCTAGCTATTTCTAGTAGGTTTTCTAATTCTTTTGGCATATTTCCATATCTATCAATTAATTCATCTATAACATTTGTAATATCTTTTTCAGTTCTACATAATGCTATATCTTGATATACTTCTATTTTTTGACTTGAGTCACTTATATATTCATCTGGAATGTAACATGATATGTTTAAGTCTATTTGTACATCTATTTCTTCTTGAACTTCTATTCCTTGCATTTCTTTAATAACTTCATCTAATAATTTACAGTACATTTCATATCCTACTTGTTCCATATGTCCATGTTGAATTTCACCAAGTAAACTTCCGGCACCTCTTATTTCTAAATCTCTCATTGCTATCTTAAAACCTGAACCAAACTCTGTAAATTCTTTTATTGCTTTTAAACGTTTGTCTGCAACTTCTGATAGCATTTTATCTGGTTTATATGTTATATACGCATATGCTTGTTTATCTGACCTTCCCACTCTTCCACGAATTTGATATAATTGTGCTAAACCTAATCTATCAGCATTTTCAACTATTATTGTATTTGCATTTGGTATATCTATTCCTGATTCTAATATTGTTGTACATACTAATACATTAGTTTTCTTGTTTATAAAATCAAACATTATTTCTTCAATTTCTTTACCAGTCATTTGCCCATTTGCAAAACTAACTTCCGCTTCTGGAACAAGATTTGCAATTTCATTTGCTTTTTTAGCAATACCTTCAACATTATTAAACAAATAAAACACTTGACCATTTCTTTCTAATTCCTTAGTGATTGCCTCTTTTATTACATCTTCATCATATTGTAATACATATGTTTGAACAGGCTTTCTAGCTTGTGGTGGCTCATATATAACAGACATATCTCTAACACCAACTATAGACATATGTAATGTTCTAGGAATTGGAGTTGCAGTCATTGTTAAAACATCTATATTGTTCTTTAATTGCTTAATTTTCTCTTTGTCTTTTACTCCAAATCTATGTTCCTCATCTATTATTAGTAAACCTAAATCTCTAAACTCAACATCTTGACTTAATACTCTATGTGTTCCTACTATAACATCAATTTCGCCTAATTTTAATTTTCTTATTATTTCTTTTTGTTGTTTTAATGTTTTAAATCTATTTAGAACTTCTACATTTATAGCAAAATCTTGCATTCTTCTTTTAAATTCTTCATATTGTTGATTAGCAAGTACTGTTGTTGGAACTAAATATGCTACTTGTTTGTGATCCATAACAGCCTTAAATGCTGCTCTTATTGCCACTTCTGTTTTCCCATATCCAACATCACCACAAAGAAGTCTATCCATTGGTTTATTTGCTTCCATATCTTTTTTTACTTCTTCTATACAACGTAATTGATCATCAGTTTCTATATATTCAAAGTTTTCTTCAAATTGTTTTTGCCAATCTGTATCTTTACTAAAACTATGCCCTGATATTTTTTCCCTTTTTGCATATAATTCTATTAATTCTTTTGCAACTTCTCTTAAATTGTTTTTTACTTTTGATTTTACCTTTGACCAATCTTTTCCACCTAATTTATATATTTTAGGTGTTCCTTCTGCTCCAACATATTTTCTTATTGTATCTAAATTTGTTGTTGGAACATATAAAATATCATCATCTTTATATCTTATTTTTACATAATCTTTTACTACATTATCTGCTTTTATAGTATTTACACCTATATATTGACCAATACCATGTGCTGAATGAACTACATAATCTCCTATTTTTAAATCTGCAAAAACAACTTTTTCACCTTCTTTAAAATCTTTTGCAACTTTTTTCTTTTTCACAGGTATATTAGTAAAGAAATCTTCACTCGAAATAACTAATAAGTTTAAATCATAACATTCAAAACCTGAGGTTAATGCACCTGTTGTTAATATTATTTTTCCTTTTTCAAGTTTTTCTACTTTTTTTGTAAATGTATTGTCTAAATCTTTATCTTTCAATAATATTGAAATTTTTTTAGCATTTTCTTCGCTACCACCTAATATTAATATTTTCTTTTTAGATTTTACTGCATCTTTTAAAGTTGTAGCCAAACTATCTATTTCATTTTTATAGAATAATATATCTCGATAATTAAAATTACATATTGTATTTGTAATCTTTTTACTAACCATATCATCTTTGTATAAAAATATATTTGATTTTTGCTCTAAAATTTTGTCTTCTATATTGTAATTATTCAAATTATCAATAATATCTGGAACACTTTTATTTTTGTCTAAAAGAGTTTTTACTACATTTTTATTTTCAATTTTGATATTATCTATTCTTTGATTAATTTTTCCAAATTCATCTAAAACTATTACAAATTTATCTAAATATTCTAAAATATTAGACTTTTTGCTATAAAAATTATTAAAATATTTATCAATTTTACTAATATAATCACCTGAACGGATTATTTCAATATCTTCCTTAATATTTTGCTTATTAGTATAATTTGCATTTTCTATATTTTTAATTACTTCATCTAATTCATATTCTAATATATATTCATGTGATGGATTTATTTCTATATTTTCTAGCATTTCAATAGACTTTTGTGAAATAATATCGAATTTTCTTATTGAATCTATGTCATCTCCCCAAAACTCTAATCTAACACCATATTTTTCTGAAATAGATATATCTACAATTCCTCCTCTTATGCTAAATTGACCTCTTCCATCAATTAAATCTTTTCTTTCATAACCCAAATCTATCAATTTTTGTTTTAGATAATCTATATTAAGTGTATCACCTATTTTTAAATTTAAATTGTTTTTGTATAATACATTTTTAGGGATAATATCTTGCATTACACTTTCTATTGTAAGAATTAATATATTAATCTTATTATTATGTATGTTGTTTAAAACTTCTATTCTTTCATACGGTAAATTTTTGCTTTCAGCTATGTAATCGTATGTTACTAACTCTTTTTTTGGAAAAATGGCCATTTTTGATGTAAAATACCCTATATCTTTCAATAATCTTTTAGCTTGAATTTGATTATATGTTATTACACATATATTTTTATTTAAAGCATTATTTAATGTTGCTATAGTTTGAACCTTTCCCATGTCAGATAAGCCCGATAAACTTATCGGGCTTTTTTCTGATTTTATGTGATTAATTATTTCTAGAAATTTTTTTGAATTTTCCAATTCATTTATTAGAATATTCAATTTTATTCATTCCTTTCACTTTACTATAAGGATTAATACATTTTTAATTTCTTCATAAACAAGTTATATATGGTATTCATACCATCTAAATTTCACCATTTTTTATTTTTTCTAACGCTAATGCTATTTGATCTGGGCATGATGTATTTTTATATCCACATTTAATTCCTTTTAATTTATGTATTACTTCATTTATATTCATTCCAATTAATAAATTCGATATTCCTTTTAAATTTCCATTACATCCATTAGTTATTTTTATATTTTTTATTATGTCGTTTTCTACATCTATTATCATTTCTGTAGAGCATACACCTTGTGGTTTGTATCTATATTCCATATAAAATACCTCCTTTTTTGTAAATGAAACCATATATTATTTTACCAAAAAAATGTTCTTTAGTCAACATATGTAAGGATTTTAATTTTTTTTATAAATGGTAAAATTAAGTGACGCACTTTGAAATAAAAATAGACACATAAGATT
>USQY01000072.1 GCA_900557045.1 uncultured Clostridium sp. | reverse complement strand
AAAAATATATATAAATTCGTAGAAAAATGTGTCTAAAAACTTGACCTAGATCCAAGCTTAGTTATATAATATATTCCTCGTAAACAAGGCTGTAAATAATCTTTTGGCATTAGATGTGCCTCATCGAAAATTAAAATACTATCTTGCATATTATGCAATTTTCTTAATTTCCCACGTTTATTTGAATAAATAGTTTCAAAAAATTGAACTGATGTTGTTACTATAAAATCCGCATTCCAATTTTCCATAGATAATTTCAATGTATTTTTATAATCTTCTGTTACATCACTTTTTTCATCTATTGAAAACGTAGATTGATGTCTTAATATTTGTAAATCCTTTCCAAATATTTTTTCAAATTCATTTACTGTTTGATCAATAATACTATTATAAGGAATTATATAAATTATTCTTTTTTTATTAGTTCTAATTGCTCTTTCTAAAGCAAATTTCACACTACATAATGTTTTTCCACTTCCTGTAGGCATATTCATTAAATATATTTTAGAATCTTTATCTATTTTTTCATATACCTGTTTTTGAATTTGGGAACGTGCTTTTTGAAGCTCAGTAATTGGATTAAATTCATTAAATTTTTGATTTAATTTTTTCAAGCAACCTTCAAAATTAGAACTTAAATTCTTATATTCTACTCCATTACAAAAATTAGCTGTATCAATAGTATCTGCATCTGTTAAACATGAAAATAAATACCTTACTATAAATGCATATTTTTCAATAATATCCTCTGTTTTATAACAATCTTTTTTCATATATTCGAATAAATAATTTTCGTCTAAATTTAATAATTTCAACTCTTCTTTATATTCATCATAGTTTTCAAATTTTCTTTTTAATCTTCCAGAAAGTGTACTCATATCTTCTGTGTCAATTTTTAATCCACCATTCGGAATTCCTGAATGGTGTCCTGTAATACAATATTGAAATAAAAATTTTAAAATCTTTTTATACTCCTTTTCAGCCACAAGTGCTCCACACGTAGAATGTTCAACACGAATATTTTCACCTCTTATTCTATTTTGAAAAGAGTTTTGATATTTACCTACATCATGTAATAATCCTATGTTATATGCAATATTTTTAAGCTCATCTATTGAATTTTTTTGACATATTACTGCTGTTTGCTTACTATGTTCCTCAACAGTCTGTATTTTGTTATCCTTTTCTCTTATATGGGCTATAAACAATTTGGTCACTTCCTTTTTTATTTAATTATTATTTTTAACTTATCAAAAAATGTCGAAATATGCAACACAAATCGTGATACATATTTCGACATATTTTGACATTTTATGATATTAAATGATTTTTCATCTTCTACAACACCTACAACCTCACAACTCTACTTCCCACACTCCTCACAAAATACCTATCATGTGAAACAAACAGCACAGTTCCACTATACTCTTTCAACTGTTCCTCTAATACCTCTCTTGTAGAAATATCAATATGATTCGTAGTCTCAACTAATAACAATATTTAAGATTTCCCCCCTCATTCAGAGAAAGAAATTTGTTACTTTTGAAAAAACAAACCTCCGACCTGAACCCAAAAACATCTAACCTAAGTCATTATTGTAACAAGTCCAATAAACCCAGTAAGTACTCCACCGCGTTTGAAGAAGTTTGTTTTTTCAAGAGTAACAAATTTTTTCTCTCGGTGCTCACACACAAAAAGACGTTTTCAAAAAAAACATAAAAAAACTCATCGCCACTTTTCTAGGCTTATGTTTACAAAGAAGGAAAAGAAAAACGTCCTATTTCCCACTATTTCCCAAAAAAGAGGGTGTCCTAGAATAAAGACACCCTCTTTTCAAATTATTGTTACTCTTCAAGTAAATCTTCATCATAATCAGATTCCTCAGCATATTCTGAGTACTCATCAGTTGAATAATTTGGTTGTGCATAATTATCCTCACTCTTAGAATGCTCTAATTCTGCTGCCACACTATTCAATGCACTGTTTGATGAATTTACACTGACTATCGACTCTACTATTGGACTTTCTGCAAGTTTTTCTTCAATGAAAACCTTTTCACTTACATTAATCGTTTCATCTGTAGCACTTGGTAAAATTGAAAATGTATTTTCGTTTTCAACTTCTCCATCCTTAATGTTAGTAATTTTTATCTCCATACTGTCTTCGCCTGGTGTAATCACTGTACATATGGTATTTTCCGGTATCTCGGAAAATGTTTCAAATAATTTGATGGACATAATTATGTCCCCTTTCTGATTAAATTTCGCATTCGCGATGCTTTTATATTAACATAAAAGCAATAAATTGTCAACCTGCTATTTAAACTTTGTGTATTCTTTGCTATTTAAACTTTGTGTATTCTTTTTAAATTTTGGTCATTTCACTTACAAGTCAACCTGTTATTTAAACTTTTGTATTCTTTATTTTTCCAGCAAAATTTCCATTCACAATTACTACCTCCTATTATTCCTGTTCATATTTTCCATATCAAAAAATGCTACCACACCTTATAGATATAATCATTGTATTTTTTACAATAGCAAAAATAACCCCACTCACTTATGAATCTTATTTCTTATATACTATTCAATTATTCATATCCCAAAATAAGGAAAAGAAAAACGTCCCTTTTTCTCCAAAGAGGGAAAAGAAAAACGTCCCTTTTTCTCATTTTTTTCTTCCTATAAGAACTCCGGTCAAAAATAGAGCAATAATAAGCGTAGTTAAAATAATCTTTCCTCTTGCAGTTTGTAGCCCTTTAACAATGAAACCAAAATTAGGTATAGAAAACAAAGTTTTTCCTATAAAATTACTCTTTGTAGTAATATTATTATCCATAACACTATTAGCATCACCTTTGGTTTCAAATCCATTTTCTGTAATAGAAATTATTCTATGTGTTGCAGAAGCACTTGAATTAATTCTAAATGCTATAATATCCCCTACTTGCATATTGTCATAATTTGCTTTTTTATCAATAAAACACAAACTTCCAGTATGTATAGTTGGTTCCATTGAACCAGATTCAACTACATATGGCTGAATTCCAAACAAAAATAATACCACAAATAATATACCAAATACAATTATAATAGTCATCGCAGTATTTAAAACAATTTTAATAGTCTTAATAATCCAATTCATTTCAATCAATCCTTATTTAGTATTTTGTTATATAATCTATATATTATTTTATACTTTCTAATTAATTATCCTTCAATTATTTTAACTTAATACATAAATAAATTATTTAAATCAATCATTTAAATTAAATATGTATAAATCAAAAGAATTGAAGGATATTAACTATATTTATAAAATAATATTATTAATTTACAGATTTTACTAATTGCCAAATATCAGATGGGTTTGTGCTTTCTGTTCCTAAATCTGTTGTTTGAATTCCATAACCACTAACAACAACTTCAAGACTTGTTGTTTGAACAGATGATGTAGTATTTCCAGTTTCATGAATATCTATAAATTTTATTTTATCAAATACTGCTGGTGTAGTTTCATTCTTCTTTAATGCTTTTACTTTGTCATTACTATCAGATGCTTCTTTTCCAACATAAGCATATACATGTGTAAATGTTTTCTTTGCTGTATCTTTAGATGCTGTTCCAACTTCAATCCATCCAGGATTTACTGTATATGTAAATAATTCTTTATCTGTAGCTGCTGTTTGTCCTTCTAATATAATATTTTCATATGGTACAGAAACTTCAGCAAAAGCATATATGTCATTTGACCCTTTGTTTATTATTTGTGGATCTTTTGGAATTTCTTGGTTTGGAACTATATCCTCAACTGGTTTGTCTTCTCCACCTGGTGTGTCTGGGTTTCCAGGCCAACTTGGTTCTATTACCTCAATATCCACATTTCCCATTTTAAATTTGTTTACTTTTGTATCAACATCAGTAAAATATGCCAATATTCCCCCAATAGCTAAAACTAAAGCTAAAATTATAGCTGTTAAAATCAATTTTTTTCTACTCATAATTCCTCCTATTATTTTCTATTTATTTTTCTTTCCACAACAAAGGTAGTTATTAAACCTATTGTAGATATAAAGAAAACTGTAATTGAAATTTTAAATTTTGTATCCCCTGTTTGAGGACTTATTACTTCTTGTTTTGGTATTTCTCTTTTTTCAATTCCTGTTACAGAAAATACCCAATTTATTTGTGTGTTTATTTCAGAATATTCATTATCCAATTCCTTAGGAACTGTTATGGTGAATTTCACTTTAGAAGATGTATTTGGTTTATATTTACCTAGTGAACAATTATCTACTTTATATAAACTGCCATCATACAATATTTTATTATCCGCTGTAATAGTCAAACGTAATTTTTTTAATAACTCAACTGCCTTTTCAGAAATATTAGAATCGATATTTGTACTCATAAAATATTCAGTTTCATTTGAAGTTGTATTATCTATTTCAATCTCTTGATTAATATAATCACCTGGTAAAACATGGCTTAATCTTTCAAAGAAGTTATCTGGAACATTCATGTATAATTCTGCATTATTTTCATATTTAATTTTTACATTTGAATTTAACTGTACTTTATCTGTTTTGTAATTATCATTTATTGCCTTTTTTACTGTAATATCATTCCATGGTGTACTGCTAGAAAAATCTGGTTCAAAATTGTTAGCTTGAACTGCTTCAGCAGTAATATCTAATTGTACAGTTTCACCTTGATACTCATTAGACATATCTTCTGGAATTTTAAATGTTTTGAATATGTCTATATTTTCACCTGGATTAACAATTAATTTATAATACCAATAATCATCGCATTTAATCCAATTACTGTTTGACATTTCAACATTTTTATCTATAGCTACTGTTGTATTATTAATATTTGTATAACTAAATTTAGCTCTAATATAACAAGAATCCCCTAAATTTGATACTCTTGGAATAATCGAAATAACTTCACCTGGCAAAACCGTTTTTTCATTTTCATTGTACATAACTTCTTTGCCATTATTATTAGTTGTGTATTGTTTCAATTCTATATTAACTGCACCTGTGTTTATATCATTTTCAATAGTAGAAATAGATATATTTGTAAATGCGTAAATTCCAGAAATACACATTACTAGTGCACACACTAGTTCTAAAATAAAAACTTTGTTTCGGGATATTTTCAACACCCCCTTTCGTGCTATTTAGCATAAAATTACCTCCTATATGATATATTACCATGTAGGAGGATACTAAATTTTTATATAATAATTTTATTATTCATAATATTTTACTTTTTACTTTTTTATATTTATGCTTCTAATATTTATCTTTAGTATCTTTACATTAATTATATCTTTATATTTATTATACTTTTTATTGCATATTTCGTC
>USQY01000071.1 GCA_900557045.1 uncultured Clostridium sp. | reverse complement strand
TAATAAATCATAAATAATAAAAAAGAAAATTATTAAAAATAATAATTTTCTGATTTTGAAATTTTTTATAATTATAAATATAAGATAATATGTACTTAAATATTATTTTAATCTAATTAAAATTGCTATAGCAAGTAAAATTATAACAACACCAGTTGCAATTAAAAGTATGTTTAATATATCAGGTATTGATAATTCTCCATCATTAGTTGGAGAGATAGAACTAACTTGTGTTGAATTGTTTGAAGTAGGTTGTGAGTCGTTTTTTTGCACTTCAGAACTTGTTGTGGCAATAGAATTGGTATTAGATGTATTTGTGGTATTAGTATTTTCAACTGCTAATACTGATGCATTTGCGAAAAATGCAAGTGAAATAACTAATATAAGAAACATTTTTAATAATTTTTTCATATAAACCTCCTAAAATTAACTATATAATAGTTTTGTCTTTTTGTATGGTATTATAATATCAAAAGTTTTGAAATAAGTCTAGCTTTTTTGAAAATTAATTTGTGTGATGTGAGGGATATTTTATTTTTGGGTGGAACTGAGAGAAAAAATTTGTTACTTTTGAAATTTGTTACTTTTGAAAAAATAAACTCTTTCAAGCGTGGTGGAGTGCGTACTGAGGGATTTGTTACGATAATTACTGGGGGGAGATGTTTTAGGGGGGGCACCGAGAGAAAAAATTTGTTACTTTTTAAAAAACAAACTCCTTCAAACGCGGTGGAGTGCGTACTGGGGGGAGGGGACTTGTTACGATAATGACTGAAGTTAGATGTTTTAGGGCTCAGGTCGGAGGTTTGTTTTTTCAAAAGTAAAAATTTTTTCTCCGAGTGAGGTTGGAGGATAGGGAGAGTGATGTTTGTTAAGTGAAAAGTTGAATGCAATTTTGGAGAGTGATGTTTGTTAAGTGAAAAATTAAACACAATTTCGGGGGAAAATTTTCTGTGATTTTTTTAGTGAAAATATAGAAATTTTTTTATTCTTATGATAAGATATGATTAGAAAAATTAAAGGAGCATAAGTGTATGAAAAATGAGTATTTAACAAAGAAAATTGATATTATAGATACTCCAAAAGAAATTAAGTAAATATTGAAACAAAATGGTGTTGAAACTATAAAGGATTTATGCTCAAAAACTAAAACAGATTAAAAAAATATGAGGCTTAGCTTTTATGAAATAAATAAAATTCAAGTAGAACTAGGATTACTTGGATTAAATTTACAAAAGAATGACGGATTTAAAAAAATACCTTTAAATAAAAAGGTTAATTATTTTGGAATGTTAGCTACTCCAGATAGAACAAATAATATTGCTCAAGATAGGATAAAGCATAATAACTATCAAATATCAACAATATTTCCAGAAGTTCACTATGATGGAAACGGTAGACCACAAGTGAAATTTTATAGATTTCCCAATATGTATTATGTTGGAAAAGATAACAGAATTTTTAAAATTGGTTCTTTTGAAAGAAGAATGTTACCAGTATTAACAGGAGGAAGACATGTAAGTGATAGAAAAGTTACTATTCAAGTAATAGAAAATGATCCAAATATTGGTAGAGCAATTCAAGATATAGAAGTTGGAAGATTTATTGATGGTCAATTTGTTTTTGGAAGACAAACACCACAGATTTTAATACCACAGGATTTATCTACACTTACTAGAATTGCAGAAGAAAGAGAACCTGCTTCAATATCAAGAGAAATAAAAAAAGTCGCAAGTATTGTAAGAGGTTTATTTGATAAGGAGAAAGATAGAAATGAATAAAAGAGGATATATACCTTTTGCTATTACAGAATTTGGAGATGTATTATGTATAAAAACAAACAATGGTTGTGTTGAATTATATAACCTATCCAGGCATATTATTAACTTATTAAAGAATAAAAGATTATAAATAGAAAGTAGTTGATTATAATGAATTTAGAAGAAGAAATTAAAAAAATACAAGAAAGAAATAAAAGAGTTGAACTAGATAAAGCATGGGAAACAAGTTGGACTAGAAAGATTTGTATATGTACATTAACATACATAGTTGTGGTTGCATATTCTTATATAATTAGATACTTTGATAATGTATTGTTAAGTTCTCTTGTTCCAGTAATAGGTTTTACCTTATCAACATTATCTTTAAAATATATTAGAATAATATGGGAAAAAAATAGAAAATAATATACAATAAGTTATTATAGAAAGTGAGAAACATATGATAATAAAAGGAAAACCAGAATTAGGTTTGCAACAACATCAGCAAGAAGCATATACAGCTATAACAAATGCATATAAAATTAGAAATAAAGCTTCAGTTGTAATACCAACAGGTTGTGGTAAATCATTTATATCTTTACAACTTATGATAGATAATAAAGATAAAAATATACTATTTATGGCACCAACAAATGCGATAAAAGACCAAATGTATAGATATATTGCAAAATATATTGCAGGAGAAGAACCAACAACAGAAAGACCTGCAAAAATGATAGCAGAAGAACAGTTTCCAAATCTAAGAATAATTTTATATCCGTCTCTTTTAAGAATGAAAAATGAGATTATGGAAAATTTAAATCCTGATATTATTATCATGGATGAGTTACATAGAACAGGTGCTGATAAATGGGGAGAAAAAATTGATGATTTAATTAATATGAATCCAAATGCAAAAATTTTAGGATTAACAGCTACTCCTGATAGAATGGATGATAAAAATATTGTTGATGATTTGTTTAGTGGAAATGTAGATTATGAGTTAACATTAGTTGATGCTATACAAAAAGGTATAGTACAAACACCAAACTATGTTAAATGTGATTATTCTTTAAGAGATTCTTTGGAGAGCATAAAAACAGCAATAGAACAATGTTCTAATCCTCAAACAAAAAAGGAATTACAGGAAAGATATGACAAAATGAGAAGAATTGTAGAACATGCTGAAGGCATACCAGCACTATTTGCTAAGAATATGACCAAAAAAGATGGAAAATATATTGTTTTTTGTAAAGACAAACAACATATGGATGAATTAATAGAATCATCAAAAGAATGGTTTGCAAATATAGATACAAATCCAGAAATATATTCTGTTTATTCAGGAGAAGGATATAGTGAAAAGGTAAATAAAAACACAATAAAGAGTTTTGAAGCCTCAAAATCAAAACATTTAAAATTGTTATTTTCTGTTGATATGTTAAATGAAGGTCTACATGTCGAAGATATTTCAGGGGTAATAATGTTAAGACCTACAGACTCAAGAATAATCTATTTGCAACAATTAGGTAGAGCCCTATCTTCAGATACATCAAGAGAAAAAACAATAGTATTTGACTTGGTAAATAATTATTTAAAAAACAATTTAGATGCAGAGATTAACCAAAGAAAACATATAACTGGGGATTTTAAAGGAAACACTACTAATATTGGTGGTTCAGATGGAAAATCTCTAACTGAAGATATTGATATTTTTAGAATACAAGGAGAAACTAAAGAATTTTTAGAATTATTCAATGAAGTTCAAGGGATATTAGGACATAATGACCATTTAACAAATGCATTAAATATAAAAACATGGATGGAACAACGAAAAACAATAAAGCCTCCATCTTCTATTTCAAAGGATTTTGAGGAAAAAAGACTAGGAATAGCTTTAAGTAATATTAGACAAACATTGATAAAACCATATCTGCAATTAAAAACAGAACAAGAAAAGAAAATATTTGAAGAAGAACATCCAGAATTCAAAAAAATATTTGAAATAATAAATTGCATAGATGAAAATAATATTTCTCTACATTTAATAAATGCAAGGCAAATAAAATTTTGGATGGAAGAAAAAAATAGTAATAAACCTCCTAGATTAAGATGTAACGATAAAGAAGAACAGCGATTAGGAACTGCGTTACAAAGTATAAGACTTAGATTATTAAATCCATATTTACAAATAGTAGATGAAGAAGAAAAATTAAAATTTGAAAATAAACATCCAGAATTACAAGAAGTAATGCAAATAGTAAATTGGATAGACGGGCGCAATTTATCTCCTAATTTAGTAAATGCAAGAGCTATTAAAATATGGATGCAAACACATAAAACAACAAAATCACCTAGTGCAGTCTCTAAAGATGCAGAAGAAAAAAGACTAGGTACAGCATTAACTGAACTTAGAAGAAATCTGATAAAAACATATATGCAGTTGGAAACAGAAGAAGAAAAATTAGAATTTTCAGAAAAACATCCTGAAATTGATGAAGTTCTACAAATAATAAATTGGATAGATACAAATAAGGTGAATCCAAAATTAGCAAATATTAGAAATATAAAGGCATGGATGGAAGAACGAAAAACTACGAAACCACCTTCTTCTAATTCTAAAGATAAAGAAGAAAAAAGACTTGGAAGAGCATTAGGAAATACTAAGCAAACTTTAGTTAAAACATATATGCAATTAGGAACACAAGAAAAAGAAGAATTTGAACAAGAACATCCTGAATTTAGAGAAATAATGGAAATCATAAATTGGATAGATGAAAATAATATCTCTCCTTATTTAATAAATGCAAGAGATATAAAACAATGGGTAGAACAAAATCAATTTGCAAAGTTACCAAGTAGATCATCAAAAGCAGTAGAAGAAGAAAGAGAATTAGGAAAAAAATTAAGTTATATAAGACAAGATTTAATTGGTACATATATGAAATTACAAACTGAACAAGAAAGAGAAATATTTAGAGAGAAACATCCTGAAATTGATGAAGTAATGTCCATAATTAGTGAATTAGATATACAATGTGGAAATGCTAAACAAAAAGAGCTTGCAATTTTAATTAGGCAAGATTTAGAAAAAAGGAAAGCACTACAAGAAGCAAAAAAATTAGAAAAAGATTATAAAGAACAATTAGCAATAAGAAAGGCAAATGTAATAGAAACTCAAGAACAAGGAGTAGATATTAATGAATAATAAATTGATAAAAACAAATAGTTTATGGTACAAGATAAAGACTTTCTTTAAAAATATATTTCTAAAGAAAACAAATATGACAGAGAAAAAAGAAAAAGCCTTACAGACAGAACAAGTAAGTAGTAATATTAGATTTGACCATAATTTAAGAGAAAAAATTGAACAGGAAAATAATAGAAAGGTTTTAGCAGAAAAATTACTTTATGGACAAATAGGAATAAGTGAATTAAACGAAACAGAAGTCAATGGAATGAAAGAATATTTTACTAATGACATTCAAAGCATTGATAATGAATTATCAAAAATAAAACAACATATTATTGCAATGCAACAAGAATTGAAACAATAATAATAAGCCATTCGTTTGAATGGCTTTTGCTGACGCTTAGCATCAGCTCGGGTCAGGTCCTAATCTAGTAAACTATTTCAGACCTAGTAGAATATCTATCTACAATATATAGTATTCCTTAATTTCTTTAATTATACACTAATTTTTTGAAAAAGTATAGAGTTTTATCGAAAAATTTAAAAATTTTATATATAAAGTAGATTGTAAAAGTAAAATAAACTTAAATATATAAATAATATATTTAAGT
>USQY01000070.1 GCA_900557045.1 uncultured Clostridium sp. | reverse complement strand
TTTTACTTACAAATGATTTTAAAATTTTGGACATTTTCACTTACAAGTCACAATTTATAATTTATTTTCCTAAAAAACATTGCAAGTTCTAGATTTTATGATAAAATCTAAAAGAAATAATTTCATAAAGAACAATAAAAGGAAAGAATAATGAAATAAAAAAAGATATTAGGAGGAAAAACAAATGGAAGAAACAACAATCAATTCAAAACAACCATATTTAAGACCAGTAGTAACATTAATTATCTACAAAGACGGAAAAATTCTTTTACAAAAAAGAGAAGACAATGGTTGCTGGGCTATACATGGCGGTGGAATTGAGTTGGGTGAAAAATATATTGAGGCACTTAATAGAGAAATAGAAGAAGAGCTAAATATAAAACCTATAAATCCAGAATTAATGGGAATTTACTCAGGAAAAGAATTATTTAATATTTATCCAAAAAGCAAAGATCAAGTATACATTTTAAATCATGTATTTTTCTGTGAAAAATTTGAAGGTGAAATAAACTTTACTGATGGAGAAGTTAAAGACTTAAAATGGTTTGATTTAGATAATTTACCAGAAAACATTTTTAAAGTAAATAGACCTATTATAAATGATGTAAAAAAATTTGTTAATGATAGAAAAGTTATAGTAAATTAGTTTTTATTTTTCTGCTAACAAGGCAGAGTTATATATATATGGTAAAATGGTTGAAAATACAACTATTTTATTAAAGAAACATGTGGTCAGAGACTCATTTGCAAAACACTATAAGTAGTAAACATCATGAGGAGGTATTATTATGATACTTGATAATGTAAGTGATTTAGTCGATGTAGTGGGAAAAAATCGGCAGGGCAAAAAGGTTGTTTTAGCAACCGGAACTTTCGACTTATTCCACTATGAGCACCTTAAGTATTTAGAAGGTGCAAAACAGCATGGGGATATTCTTGTTGTGGCAGTGAAGAGTGATAAGTGTGCCTCTTTGAAAGATCCCAAAAGACCTATGATTAGTCAGAACCAAAGAATTGCGATTGTAGATGCAATAAAGTATGTTGATTATTCAATAATTGTAGATTACAATCCCAATATCAATCTTGAAGTTGAAGCTGAAAATGCTAAACAGAAAGAATGGCTGATTATCTTTCAAGAACTTTTTAAGAATTTGAAACCAGATGTGCTTTATTATGAAAATAATGAAGTACTTCAAACTGCTAGAGATAAGGTTTTTAAAAAGTACGGTATTGCTGGGAAAATGAAGAAGAGAGGAGAATCAATTTCTACAACTGAAATTATCAAGAAACTGACAATTTAAAATTAGGGACGGAGATTTTTTTAAAATTTCCGTCCTTAATTTCAACCGATTTTAAAGTGGAAGTTCATAAAGATTTTCACCATTCAATAATCTTTCAATAAATATAGCACCAAACTTTTCGTAATACCCAACTAAATCTGTTTTTAAATATAATTTGTGAAATCCGCGAGATTTTGCTTCATGTATAATTGCTGAGTTAAGTAATTTAGAATATCCGTTACCTCTGAATTCCTCTTTTACAAACATTGTAGCATACCAAGGTGTTAGTTCAGGTTTTTCATCACAATCGTGTGGAAATATAGAGATAAAACCAATTAGTGTAGTATCTTCTAATAAAATTAATTTACAGTAATTAGGGTTTTCAAGATTATTTATTATTTTTGTGATTTTGTTGGTTACTTTTTTATTAAATTCTTTTTTTGAAGAAGTCTTAGAGCCCCATTCATTTTGTGTTAGTTCTGCAACTTCACGTAAATATTGTTGTTTGTCTTTTATGTTATATATGTTTAGCATAATGTGAACCTCCTATGGAAAAATTTGAGAAGGGAAAGTGGACGTTTTAGTTTTTTTACTTAGTTGACATAACCTAGCTAAAATTAAATGATTTCAGTATAAAAGAATAAGTATCTAGTGTTTTAAAGAAGTAAAACTAAAACGTTTCTATTTTTTTCATCAAATTATAAGTGTATTTTCGAAAAATGTCAATAGATTTAATAATAGATATAGGAGCTGAAAATATTGAACAAAAGGTACTTTAAATTAAGAAAACACAAAAAAACTACATAAAAATTCATTGTAAACATATCCAAAATGATATATAATAAAATCAAATTATAACCAATAAAATGAAAGGATAATTCAATGAATATAGAAGATTATGGTTTTAAAAATAATTATATAAAAACTGAAAACCAGATACCAGCAAGAATACTTGCAACTTATAAAAATAGATATCAAATAATTTTAACTAAAAACGATTTAGTAGATAATCCTCAAGAATATATTAATGAAGTTGAAAGTGTGGCAATTGGTGTAGATATTTATAGTGTAAGTTGTAAAACAGGTGATGGATTAGATAGTATAAAAAAGTATTTTAAAAAAGGAAATACTATAGTTTTTTTAGGTTCATCTGGGGTAGGAAAATCAACATTGTTAAATACTCTATATGGTAAAGAAGTAATGAAAACATCTAGCATTAGAGAAGAGGATTCAAAAGGAAGGCATACAACAACTTCTAGAAATTTAATAATGTTACCTAATGGAGCAATGATAATAGATACTCCAGGAATGAGAGAACTTGGAATGTGGAATTCAGAAGATGGACTAAATAGAACTTTTAAGGATGTAGAGGAGTATTTAGGTTTGTGCAAGTTTACAAATTGTACACATACAAATGAACCTGGTTGTAAGATTTTAGAAGCAATTAAGCAAGGTAAGTTATCTGAAGAGAGATATAATCAGTATGAAAAGTTAAAAAATGAGATAAAATATAATGCAAATAGTGATGATTATTTGAAGGAAAAAAAAGAAAAATTTAAGGCAATTGCTAAGATTAATAGAAAACACTGATTAATCATAGCAGAAAAAATTTTTGAAGTTAATAATTTTATATATATGAAGATAAGAAAGGATAGTGATAATCTATGAATAAATTAGAATTAAAAGTTGAGGGTATGGTGTGCACAGGTTGCGAAAACAGATTAAAAAATGCTATTTTACAAATGAAAAATGTAAAAAATGTGGAAGCATCTTTTGTGGAGAAAAAAGTAATTGTGGAATTTGTAAAAAATATTGATAAAAGTGAGATAATAGAAAAAATTAAAGATTTAGGATTTAAGGTGATAGAGTAAATAAATGGGGAGGAAATGGGGACGTTTTTCTTTTCCTTCTTAGTTAACAATAATTTAAAATAATTAATTATGTTATTTAAGAAGGAAAAGAAAAACGTCCCCATTTCCTTATTTGAAAGGAATGAAATTTATAAATGAAAAAAATAATTTTAAATATCGAAGGAATGACATGCACTGCGTGTTCAAATGGTCTAGAAAAGTATTTAAAAAAGCAAAATGGTATTATCGAAGCAAATGTAAACCTTGTAATGGCAACAGTTCTAATTGAATATGATGAAAAAAGATTAACGAAAAAAGAGTTAGATAAACTAATTGCAAACGCTGGATTTATTTCAAAAGGTGAGAATGAGAAAGAGTCTAATTCAAGAAGACCAATTATTGAAATATCTATTTTTTCAATACTAGTAATATTTTTAATGTATATATCAATGGGCGAAATGATAAGACTTCATGTTCCAGCAATAGTTTCAAAACACGAAAATCCGATGAATTTTATTATAATTTCATTGGCAATAACAGTAATTTTTTTATTTTATGGAAAGGATATAATACAAAATGGTATAAAAAATCTGATTCATAAAATGCCTAATATGGATACACTTGTAACTACTGGGGTTATAGCAAATTTTTTATATAGTATATATTCAACTATTCAAATAATTAATGGAAACCATGAAGCAATTCATAATGTTTATTTTGAGGCATCTTGTATGATAATCTTATTTATAAAAATAGGTAGATATATAGATAAAAAAAATAAATCAAAGGCAGTTGATGCAATTAAAAACTTGGTTAATATCACACCTAAAAAGGCTACTATTATTACTGAAAATCAGGAAGAAAAAGATATTTCAATAGATGAAGTAAAAATAGGAGATATGTTAATTTCAAAGCCAGGTGAAATAATTGCAGCAGATGGCGTTGTTTTGAACGGTGAAGCAAATGTTGATGAATCAATTATAACAGGTGAAAGTAATCCAATAAAAAAAGTAGTAAATTCAAAAGTTATTGCTGGAAGTATGAATTATGATGGTATAATTTATTATAAAGTTGAACATGTCGGAAAAGAGTCAAGTATTTCAAATATAGTAAAAATGGTTGTTGAGGCTACAAATAAAAAAGCGAAAGTTGAAAGAATTGCAGATAAAATTGCTAGTAAATTTACATTAATTATATTTGTAATATCTATAATTTCTTTTGTGGCTAATATGATAATTACACATCAGTTTTCAAACTCAGTAAATGCGTTTATATCAGTATTAGTTGTTGCATGTCCTTGTTCACTTGGACTAGCAGTTCCAGTATGTATGGTTATTTCTATTGGAAACTTATCAAAAATTGGAATTGCAACAAAATCATCAGAAACAATAGAAAAATTAAATGATATTGATACAATTATTTTTGATAAAACAGGAACTTTAACAAATGGCAATCTTACTATTCAAGACAGAAATATAAGTGATAATGATTTAGAAATTTTGAAAATTTTAGAAAAAAATTCAAATCATCCAATTGCAAAAGCTATACAAAATTATAAATGTAATGTGATAAACAAAGATAAAGATAATCAATTAGAATATATAGAAAAATCAAAAGAAAAAGTAGAAAACAATCAATATAACGAAAAAACTAAAATTCATAAAAAACTGCAAATAACAGAATTTAAAGAAACAGCAGGATATGGAGTATCAGGAATAATAGATGGTAAAAAATATTATGCTGGAAATAGAAAATTTGTAGAAAAAATAATTGCTTACAATAATTTAATTGATGAAGAAGAAAGATACTTGGAAAACCTTGAAAGTATAGTATATTTGTTTGATGATACAAAAGTATTAGGAATAGTTGGAGTAAAGGATTCAATAAAAAAAGAGTCAAAAGTACTTATACAAAATTTAAAAAAGATAGGTAAAGAAGTAATAATATTAACAGGTGATAATAATGTAGTTGCAAATAAAATTGCAAAAGAGTTGTCTGTTGAAAATGTAGTAGCAAATGTAAACCCAGAGCAAAAGTTGGAATACATTGAAAAAATTAATAATAAAGGTAAAAAAGTTTTAATGTGTGGTGATGGAATAAATGATTCTCCAGCATTAAAAAAAGCATATATTGGACTGAGTGTAAAAAATGGGACAGATATTAGTAAAGATTCTGCAGATATTATTTTATTAAATGATGATATATCTGTAATTGCAGACATGTTTCAACTTGGCAAAAGAACAATGAGAATAGTCAAACAAAACTTATTTTGGGCATTGTTTTACAATTGTTTGATGATACCAATTGCAACAGGATTATTCAGTATTCAAATCAACCCAATGATGGCTAGTGCAACTATGACTTTTAGCAGTATTAGTGTGGTTTTAAATAGTTTGAGATTAAAGTAGGAATTTTGTGTTGTATTGGGGACGTTTATTACTGGACATTTTTGTCGTACTTGGGACAGATGTC
>USQY01000069.1 GCA_900557045.1 uncultured Clostridium sp. | reverse complement strand
ATAGTTAATAATGTTGTATTAGAAAAATTTTATTTATATAATAAAACAAAAACAATGAAACAAATATATAAACAAATCAATACATCATATAATAATGAATTACCATATGAAAAAATAGAAGAAAATTTAAGAGTATTATCAATTAATAATAATTTAGATATTTTAATAAAAACAGATGAAAATATATTAATGCTTGCAACAGATAATTATAAAACTGATTATACAGATGAAATAGAATTTTTTTCGAATATAAAACAAAAAGGAGAAATTTTAAGAAAATTATATCAAGAGAAAATTATTGATATAAACCTAGTAAAAGAGAATGACACGAAAATAAATTATATAATAGTTTCAGCTTATTTAGATAATGGCTATAAACTATATATGAGAACACCTACTGCGGATTTACAAGAAAGTGCAAGAATATCAAATAATGTATTAATAGTAATAGGAAGTGCTGTTATTATAATTTCTGGAATTATAGCATCTTTTATATCAAGAAAATTTGCAACACCAATATTAGAGCTAAATAGTATTGCACAAAAAATGTCTAATTTAGATTTTTCACAGAAATATCAAGTTAATGATACAGATGATGAAATGAACAATTTAGGCAAAAGTATAAATATAATGTCAGAGAAACTAGAAAATACAATAAAACAATTAACTGTAAATAATAGTGAGCTAGAAAAAGACATCGAAAGAAAATCTAAAATTGATGAAATGAGAAAACAATTTATATCAGATGTATCACATGAATTGAAAACTCCAATTGCACTTATACAAGGGTATGCAGAAGGATTAGTAGAAAATGTTAATGTTGATGATGAATCAAGAGAATTTTATGCAAATGTCATATTAGATGAAGCAAATAAAATGGATAGATTGGTTAAACAATTATTAGAATTAATGAAGTTAGAATACGGAAAACGTGATTTTAATAATGAAAGTTTTGATATAGTTGCATTGATTAATGAAGTGATAAAAAAATGTAATGTAATGGTTGTTGAAAATAATATAAAAATATATTTTAATTGCAAAAATGTTATTATGGCATATGCAGATATTTTTTATGTTGAACAAATACTTATGAATTATATTACAAATGCAATTAGATATTCTAAAGAAGTTAATGGAGAAAGAAAGATAGAGATAAATATTTATTTAGATGCAGAAAAGAATAAAATAAGAGTAAGTATTTTTAATAGTGGAGATAATATAGAAGAAAAGGAATTGCAACGTATTTGGGGAAGATTTTATAAAGTTGATTCTTCAAGAAATAGGGAAAAAGGTGGTACAGGTATAGGTCTAGCATTTGTTAAAGCTATAATGAATAATTATCAAAATGAATATGGAGCTGTGAATAAAGAAAATGGAGTTGAATTTTTCTTTGAACTAGATATGGATAATGGGGATAAATAGTGAATTTCGCATGAAAGACTTGACTTTTTGGTAAAAAGAACATATTATAATAATGAAAAAAATAAAAAAGGAGACTAAGTTTATGCATACTCAAATATTAACTTCTAAGTATGGTGGTGAATTAATTAGTTTCAAATTAAATGGAAAGGAAAGAATTCACCAAGGTGAAGATTGTGTGGATGAAAATGGGAAAGTATATTGGAAAAGACATTCTCCTGTATTATTTCCTATAGTAGGTAAACTAAAGAGAAATCAAACTATAATAAATGCTAGAACATATGAAATGTTTCAACATGGCTTCGCTAGGGATTTAGAATTTGAACCAATTACTAAATTGGATAATTTCCATTCATATGTGCTAAAAAGCAATAAAAATACATTAACTAGATATCCTTTTGAGTTTGAGTTATATACAACATATAGATTAGATGAAAATAAATTAACAACAATTTATAAAGTTATAAATACAGGAAAATCTAATATGCCATTTTGTATAGGTGGACATCCTGCATTTAAAATAAATTATGAAGATTTGAAAAATGGTGAGTATTATTTAGAGTTTGAAGAAGATGAAGACAAAATACATTTCTTGTATTTAATTGATGGATTATCAGGAACTGAATATGCTAGAAACATAATGGCTGATAAAAGAAGAATTTTATTAAATAAAGATTCTTTTAATAATGATGCAATAATTATGAAAGGTATGACATCATCAAAAATATCATTAATGAAAAAATCTACAGGTAGACGCATATTAAGAATGGATTTTTCAGAATTTCCATATTTAGCGGTATGGTCAAAACCAGGTGCACCATTTATATGTATAGAACCATGGCATGGAATATCAGATTCTATAAAAAGTAGTGGGATTTTTACTGAAAAAACTTCAATAGTGTTATTACGACCTAATGAAGAATTTGATTGTAAATATACAGTAGAATTTTTTGAAGAAGATTAGTATATAGTATATTATATAAAGGATGTTTGATACAAATGGAAAATTTTAATAATATTTTAAATTGTGTTGGAATAATTGTAATAGCTGTTGGAGTAGTATTAGTATATGATGCTAGAAATTTGACTAAAAAATTTTTTAGTACAAGTGATACAAATACTGCCACTAAAACCTTTAAAATTGTGGGCTTTGTTATTTCTATGATAGGAAGTGCAATTTTTTTAGTATAGGTATTGAAATTACTGTTAAATTATGTTAATATATTTATTATAAATAAAAGCAATGAAAAAGAGGAGTAAGTTTAACAAATTATAATAGAGAATAGAAGTTATAAGCTGGAAGCTTCTTATAATAAGTTTTACTGAAGGTAGCTTTGGAGTTGATATTCTGAAAATAAAAGTAAGTATATCCGCGTAAGCAGCGTTAAATGCTATATAAGATGTTATATATTATAGTTTAGATATATATAATAATTAAGGTGGTACCGTGAATTTTAACTTCACCCTTATACAGGGGGTGAAGTTTTTTGTTTTTATAGTATTTTATTTAATACAAATTATGAAATACATTTAATAAATTTACAGTTATCACACCACCAAAAAAGGAGGAAATTTAGTTATGGAACACAAATTAAATGAGAAGTATTGCCCAAAAGATTTTGAAGAAAGTTTATATCAAAAATGGGAAGAAAATGGCTATTTTAAGCCAAGCATGGATAAAACCAAAGAAAGTTATTGTATAATGATGCCACCTCCAAATGTAACAGGTAAATTGCATATGGGGCATGCTTTAGATGCAACAATACAAGATTTTCTAATAAGATATAAAAGAATGCAAGGTTTTAATACTTTATGGTTACCAGGAACAGATCATGCAGCTATATCAACAGAAATGAAAGTTGTTCAAAAATTGCGTGAAGAAGGAAAGAAAAAATCTGATTTAACTCGTGAAGAATTTTTGGAAAAAGCATGGGAGTGGACACATGAGTATGGTGGAACAATTCAGAAACAACAACGTAAAATGGGTTGCTCTTGTGATTGGTCAAGAAGTCGTTTTACAATGGATGAAGGTTTATCTAATGCTGTTGAAGAAGTATTTTTTAGATTATATGATAAAGGATATATCTATAAAGGTAAAAGAATGATAAACTGGTGTCCAAATTGTAAAACTTCAATTTCAGATGCTGAAGTTGAATATAAAGAAGAAGCTTCACACATATGGCATATAAAATATCCTATTAAGGATTCTAATGGAGATTTTTTAGTAGTTGCAACAACAAGACCAGAAACAATGCTTGGAGATACAGGTGTTGCAGTTAATCCAAAAGATGAAAGATTTAAACATTTAATAGGAAAGAAATGTATATTACCTTTAATGAACAAAGAAATTCCAATTATAGCAGATCCTTTTGTTGAAATGGAATTTGGAACAGGTTGTGTTAAATTAACACCATGCCATGACCCTAATGATTATCAAGCTGGATTAAAAAATAATTTAGAATTTGTTGAAGTTTTTGATAGTAATTTAATAATGAATGATTTGATTCCAGAAGTAGCAGGAATGAATGCATATGATGCAAGAGATGTTATAGTAAAAATGTTACAAGACCAAGGATATTTAGTAAAAATAGAAGATTACACACATAATGTAGCAAAATGTGAAAGATGTAAAACAACAATAGAACCAACAATTTCAGATCAATGGTTTGTTAAAATGGGCGAACTTGCAAAACCTGCTATTGAAGCAGTTAGAAGCGGAGATATTAAATTTATTCCTGGAAAATATGATAAAACGTATTTTAATTGGATGGAAAATTTACAAGATTGGTGTATTTCACGTCAATTATATTGGGGACATAGAATTCCAGCATATTATTGTGATGAATGTGGTGAAATTCATGTTTCAAGAACAATGCCTGAAAAGTGTACAAAATGTGGAAGTACACATTTAACACAAGATCAAGATACATTAGACACTTGGTTTAGTTCAGCATTATGGCCTTTTTCAACATTAGGTTGGCCTGAAGAAACTGAAGATTTAAAAACATTTTATCCAACAAATACTATAATAACAGGATATGACATAATATCTTTATGGATTTCAAGAATGATAATTTCAGGTCTTGAATATTTAGGAAAAAAACCATTCTCAGATATTATTATCCATGGATTAGTAAGAGATGAACATGGAGTAAAAATGAGTAAATCATTAGGAAATGGAGTAGATCCATTAGAAGTTGTTGAAAAATATGGAGCAGATGCTTTGAGATTCTCATTAATATTAGGAATCTCTTTTGGTAATGACATAAGATATATACCAGCTAAAGTTGAGCAAGGTGCTAATTTTGCAAATAAATTATGGAATGCATCAAAATTTGTTTTAATGAATTTAGAAGATTATGATGAAAAATATGATTTATCAAAATTAGCAATAGAAGATAAATGGATTTTATCAAAAGCAAATAGATTAGCTAAAGAAATGGCTACAAACATTGATAATTATGATTTAGGTGTTGCTACACAAAAAATATATGACTTTATTTGGAATGAATTTTGTGATTGGTATATTGAAATTGTAAAAACTCGTTTATATGATAAAACATGCAAAAACCGTAAAGAAGCACAATTTACATTAAATACAGTATTAGAATATAGTTTGAAAATGTTGCACCCAATTATGCCATTTGTAACAGAGGAAATTTATACAAAATTATATAATAATGATGAAACAATAATGATTTCTGAATGGCCACAATTCAAAGATGAATTTAATTTTGAAGAAGAAGAAAACAATATTGAAATGCTAAAAAATATTATAGGTGAGATAAGAAATGTTAGAAATAATATGAATGTTCACCCATCTAGAAAATCTAAATTAATTTTTGTAACTGGAAAACATGAAAATTTAATTAGACAAAGCGAGCAATTTTTATTAAAATTAGGATTTGGAGAAGAAATATTAGTTAAACCTAATAAGGAAAATATACCTTCAAATGCAATATCTATTATGGGGCAAGATTTGGAATTGTATATTCCATTTGAAGATTTAGTAGATTTAGCTGCTGAAAAGGAAAGATTAGAAGGAGAGAAAGCAAAGTTAGAATCAGAAGTGGCAAGAGCTAAAAAAATGCTTTCTAACCCTGGGTTTGTTGCTAAGGCCCCTGAAAGTAAGATTAATGAAGAAAAGGAAAAATTAGCTAAGTATGAAGAAATGCTTAAAAACACTGTGG
>USQY01000068.1 GCA_900557045.1 uncultured Clostridium sp. | reverse complement strand
AAATATAATAAAAAAATAGGATGTAAAAAAATAATTAAAAATATTATAAAATACTAGAAACTTTAAAATACAATAAAAAGAAAAAATTAAAATATAATAATAAGTAAAAGGAGATTTTTAATAAAAAGAAAGGAAGAGAAGTTAGTATGGCTAAAAATGAAGCCCGTTTAAATAGAATCAATGAAGAGCTAAGAAAAGAGCTTAGTAGCATATTAGCATATGATTTAAAAAATCCTAATATTACAGGAATGCTTAGTGTAACTAAAGTAAAAATCACTCCTGATTTCAAATATGCTAAAGTATATGTTAGTATTTTAAATTCTAAAAACATAGATAAAACTATGCAAGGTTTGAAAGAATCTGCTGGTTTTATTAGAAGTAAAATTGCAAAAACTATTAATTTAAGAATTACACCAGAACTAGTTTTTGAAATTGATGATTCTTTAGAATATGGTGCTAGAATTGATAATATTTTAAAAGATTTAAAACAATAAAAAATATGGTTTATAGGTATTTCCAATTTAAAAACCTAAATCTTATTATAAGGAATGTTGTAATAAATGACTTTAGATAATATATTAGAAGAAATAAACAAAGCAGAGTCAATAGTTATTTTAACACATGAAAACCCAGATGGAGATGCTGTTGGAAGTAGTTTGGCTTTATATAATGCTTTGAAAAATTATGGTAAAAATGCCGATGTTATTATTCCAGAATATTCTAGATGTTTTGAATTTTTACCAGGATGTAGTGAAATAAAAAAAGAAAGCAATATAGAAAACTATGATTTAGTTATTACAGTAGATACTGCTACTTTAAAAATGCTAAATGGGTGTACAAAATACTTTGAAAATGCTAGAACTAGTATTGTAATAGACCATCATGGAACAAATACTATGTATGGGGATTATAATTTTGTAAACCCAGATGCTCCAGCATGTTGCCAAATACTACTTGTAGTTTTACAGTATTTTAATATGGATATAACAAAAGATATTGGTTCATGCTTATTAACAGGAATTATAACAGATACAGGCGGATTTAAATATTCTGGTACAAATGTTGAAACATTTGAATTTGTAGCTGAGTTACTAAATAAAGGTGTCAATGTTTCTAAAATTTATAGAAGAGTTTTAGAAACTACAACAAAAAGTAGCTTTGAATTAAGAAGAATTGCTGAATCTAGATTAGAATTCTTGTATGATGGAAAAGTTACATATACATATATAACATTGAATGATGAGGAAAAAGTAAATGCTGAAACAGGAGACCACGAAGGAATTGTTAATATAGGTAAATGTATTGAAGGTGTTGAAGTTTCTGTATTTGTTAGAGAATTGAAAAATGGTAAGGGGTGGAAAGCATCTTTACGTTCTAATGAATATGTTAATGTGTCAGATGTTGCACTATTATTTGGTGGTGGTGGACATCCACGTGCTGCTGGGTGCACTATGCAAGGAGAATTACAACAAGTTAAGGATAAAATTTTGAATGAGGTTAAGGCTTATTTGAAATAAGTTTAAAAGGAACGCATCTATATTGGGGTTGCCAAATTGAGTAGCGTTTCTTTTTGTGCTTTTATAAGTTCATAGGATCATCTTATGTTTGATATGGAAATTTAATTTTAAATATTTTATTTTTGGGTGAGCACCGTGAGAAAAAATTTGTTACTTTTGAAAAAATAACCTCCTTCAAACGCGGTGGAGTGCGTGCTGAGTTGGTTGGACCTGTTACGATAATGACTTTAGTTAAAAGTTTTAGGGCTCAGGTCGGAGGTTTATTTTTTCAAAAGTAAAAATTTCTTTCTCCGAGTGAGGGGAGAAAGTAATATATTTAAGATTGAATTTTAGTAGAGAGTATATATTTAAGGTTGAATTTTAGTAGAAAGTAAATTATGGGATGAGTGTGTATATGATAATTGAAAGCTGAAGTGAAATAATGCAAATATTGGTTTTAAATAATTGTGTATTGATGGAAAGAGAGGAAGAGTGTTGTGGATGGAATAATAATTATAAATAAGAGTAAAGGTTGTACATCTCATGATGTTGTATATAAGGTTAAGAAATTGTTAAAGGAAAAGGTGGGACATACTGGGACTTTGGACCCTAATGCTACTGGGGTTTTACCTCTTTTGGTCGGAAAAGGTACAGGGTTATCACAATATTTGATTAATCATAACAAAAAGTATGTAGCTACTATAAAATTAGGAGAAAAAACTGATACAGCAGATGTAGAAGGGAAGATTATAGAGGAATGTGTAGTTGATGATTCTATTTTTGATAGTGAGAAAATAAATAAGGTTTTGAAAAAAATGATAGGTAAACAGAAACAATGTCCTCCAATGTATTCGGCTATTAAAATAAATGGTAAAAAATTATATGAATATGCTAGAAGTGGAAAAGTTGTGGATATACCTGAGCGTGAAATAGAAATTTATGATTTACAGTTAGTAAACTTTGATTCTATAAATAAGTTAATAATGTTTGAAGTTTTTTGCTCAAAGGGAACATATATTAGAACTGTTTGTGAACAATTTGCTGGAAACCTTGGAACAGTTGGGTATATGAAGGAATTAAATAGAACAATGGTAGGAGAGTTTAAAATAGAAGATTCTGTTACTATAGAGGAATTAGAAGACAATATAAGTAATAAGAAATTTTTTGATGAACATTTTATCAGTATAGAACAATTTTTTATAAATAATGCAAAATTAAATTTGGATAAAACAAGGTTGAATTTGTTTTTAAATGGAGTAAAATTAGACTGCGATATTATAGACACTTTAGTTAGAATTTATGATGAAAATGATGCATTCATTGGAATCGGAAGTGTAAACTCAAGAAAACTAAAAAGAAACATAATCATATAAAAAAATCCTACTTCCATCTAATCATCTTGTTAACAAACCTCATTCGGAGAAAGAAATTTTTACTTTTGAAAAAATAAACCTCCGACCTGAGCAAAAAAAACATTTAACCCAACTCATTATTGTAACAAGCTCCCTCAATCCGGTATATACTCTACCGCGTTTGAAGGAGTTTATTTTTTTTAAAGTAACAAATTTTTTCTCTCGGTGCTTACCCTAATAGACCACTTGTAAAAAAACAAATTTTAATATATAATGCTGAATAGTAAAACAAAAAGGGGAAAAAACATGGTAAATATACTATTATGTGGAAATAAGAAAGTTTTTGACGGAGCTCTAACTCAGCTTATATCAATGACAAATAGAACTAAAGAAGACATTTGCTGTTATATATTCACAATGGATGTTTCAAGATTAAATCCAGATTTTACATGTATAACAGATGAACAAATAGATTTTTTAGACCAAGTGGTCAGATTAAAGAACAAAAATAATTTAGTAAAAAAAATAGATGTTACCAAAATATATGAAAAAGAATTTGCAAATTGTGCAAATGAAAATGCATATTGTACACCATATACTTTATTAAGATTATTAGCAGATTTAGTTCCTGAAATGCCAAGTAAGCTACTATATTTAGATATAGATATAATGATAGGTGATGATATAGCTAAATTATATAACATAGATATTTCAAATTATGAATATGCAGCTGTGAAAGAAAAGTATGGTTGTTGGTTAATTAGACCTGATTATATAAATGCTGGAATGTTATTGCTAAATATGGATAAGATAAAAGAAACAGGATTATTATTAAGTGCTAGAAATTTAATAAAAACTAAAAAAATGTTGTTTGCAGACCAAGATGCTATTTATTGGTCAACAAAGAAAAAATTATTGCTTCCACGCAAATTTAATGAACAATCTAAATTTAATAGAAAAGATACAGTAGTTTGTCATTTTTGTAAAAGACTTATGTTTTTACCATATCCTCATACAGAAAATTTTAAACAATGGAATATTGAAGAAGTTCATAAAGTGTTGAAATGTCATTATTTTGATGATGATTTAGAGGAATATGTACAAATAAAAGAAAAGTATGATCTTCACAAAGAATTAAAAAATAATTAAAAGCTGAAAAAATTACAAAAATAAGTAGTTAAAAAACTAAAAAATAATAAAATAGTAAAAGAAAAAAATCAAATATAAAAAACTAATGAAAATAATGCAACTAACAAAAATTTATAAAAAGTAATAAAAAATACATAAGAAAGTGTAAACAAAATGAGGGGGAAAAAATGGAAAATAATTTAGAAGTAATACCAATATTTTTTGCAGTTGATGATGGATATATTCCTTTTTTAGCAGTAGCTTTAGAATCACTAATTGACAATGCTTCGAAAGAGTATTATTACTCAATTAAAATATTATATACAAACATAAATGAAGAAAATAAGAGAAAAATTAATAAGTATAAATGTGAAAATGTAAATATAGAATTTGTAGATTTAAATTATTATATAGAAAAAGTAAAAGATAAATTATATACACGTGATTATTATACAAAAACTACTTACTTTAGGCTATTTATACCTAATTTATATCCACAATATAATAAAGCAATATATTTAGATAGTGATATTGTAGTATTGGGTGATATATCAGAATTATATAACCAGGAAATAGAAAATAATTTAGTCGCAGCAGCGCCAGATGATGTTATTCAAAGTACAAAAGTATTTCAGGAATATGCAGAAAAGGTTGTAGGTGTTGCAGATTATAGAAACTATTTTAATGCAGGTATACTTTTAATGAACTTAGACGAATTCAGAAAGTTTAAGTTTCAAGAAAAATTTTTATATTTATTGGAAACAATAAAATTTACAGTAGCACAAGATCAAGATTATCTAAATAGATTGTCAAAAGGAAAAGTAAAAATAATAGATAAAGCTTGGGATAAAATGCCAATTGCAAATGATAATTTTGATGAAAATAATTTAAAAATTATCCACTATAATTTAGCATATAAACCTTGGCATTACGATAATATAAAATATAAAGAATATTTTTGGAAATATGCTAAAGAAACAGAGTATTATGATGATATATGTAAAATAAAAGATGAATATACAGAAGAAGAACGTTTTAATGATATGCAACAATATAAAGCTCTTAAAGAATTAGCTCAAAAAGAATCTGATTGCGTAGGTGATGATAGAAATTATAGGAGAAATATTATTATGATTGAAAAATCAAAAGATAGGCTGGAAATATTAGAAAAAATAAAAAAACTTGAAGAAAGCGGAATTTTTGATGTTGATGTAGAAAATGATCCACCAACAATTCCACTAAACCCTGAAGATGTTGATTATTTAAGAAAAAGTAGAACAAGTAAAATAAAAAGCAGAATGGCAAATACAATGGCTAAAAAATTTGTTAATGACTTATTAAGAGATAATAAATTAATAATAAAAGAAGTAAGAGGATTAGAAAATTTACAAAATATACAAACAGGAGCTATTATAACATGCAATCATTTTAACCCATATGATTCTTTTACAATAGAAAAAGTTTTCAGAATGGCTGGTCAAGACAAATATAGAAAATTATTTAAAGTTATAAGGGAAGGAAATTATACAAATTTCCCTGGACTATATGGTTTTTTCTTTAGAAATTGTGATACATTACCTTTAAGCTCTAACAAAAGAACTATGATAGAATTTGTAAAAGCTGTAGATACTATTTTAAAAAGAGGGGATTTTATATTAATATATCCAGAACAAAGTATGTGGTGGAATTATAGAAAACCAAAGCCATTAAAAAATGGTGCATTTCACTTCGCAGCTAGAAGCAACGTACCTGTTATTCCTATTTTTATAACTATGGAAGATAGTGAAATAATAGGAGAAGACGGATTTCCTATACAAGAATATACTGTCAATATTGGAAAACCAATTTATCCTGATGAAAAATTAAATGAAAGAGCAAATACTGAAATAATGAGAGACAAAAATTTTGACATTTGGAAAAATATTTATGAAGATTTTTATAAAACACCTTTAGAATATGATATTTTAGATAAAGAAGAATTAGAGGAAAAAATAGAAAATCAGGAAACAGAAAATTTAGAAAGTATTTAAAAATATATAATATTTTTTTCATTAATTTCATTGATATTACATATTAATATTTGATATTAGTGGTTGTTTCT
>USQY01000067.1 GCA_900557045.1 uncultured Clostridium sp. | reverse complement strand
AATATATTTGTAATTTTATTACAAAAAGTGCGACACTTATTATTGCAATTTATAATTTTTGTATGTTGGAATAAAATTATTGACGAATTAAATTTATTATGCTATATTAAAACTACTTTTCGCTTTGCGAAAAAATATTTTTTGGAGGATTAATCACCATGAGTATGCAAAAAAGAAAACCTTACATCTTTGAAAACGAAAAAGCAATGAAAATTGCAGAACAGCGTATCAAACAGAAGTTTCCTCAACTTCGTACTTCTACCTCAGTTTCAACACTGTTTATCGAATCACGAAATTCTATAATTTATGATTCAATTGTAGCAGAGTTTGTTAGCACTCTTGGAGGAATTCCCCGTCCCACTGAAATGTAATAAACTTCTTTGGGAAATTCAAAAAGATTACGCCTTTTGCGTAATCTTTATTTATTATCCGCTATTTTTTTAGTAATCATTTTTAATGCCTTTTGTCTTTCTATCATAATTACATGACCACAGCCTTGACATTTCAATTTGAAATCAACACCAATTCTTGTTATCTCCCATAATTTGCTTCCACATGGATGCTGTTTTCTTGTTCTTACTATATCTCCTATCTTATACTCCATTTGAATCACATCTCTTTCTTTTTTATTTGGGATAGTCATTCTTTCATTTTTTAATCATGGACGTGCTGAAATTTAATAAAATCTAGTTAAATTAAGGAATTTATAGAAAAATTCTAAAATCTAATAAAATCTACTGAAGTCTGATAGAATTAAACAGCAAAGATTTTTTAGCTTTTTAAACTCCTTCGTTTCTTATTTTAATTTTTCTATTTTTCCATATCAAATTTTAACTTAATCTATCAATAACAGTTTCTTTTCCAAGAACTTGCATAATTTCGTATAAATCAGGTGTATTTTGTCTTCCTGTTAAAGAAACACGAATTACAGTACTTATATCCCCAACATGTCCTGACCATTTTTCTGGTTCTGCTTTAAACATTTTAACTTCTCTTGCATATCCAACTTCTTCAGCCAAATCTTTCATTTTATCAAACCATCTTTGTTTATCATCATTTATATCAAAATATTTTTCGATATATATTTTTTTGATTTTATCAATTTCACATTTATCAGAAATTTTTGCATATTCAAAATCAGCATTTTTATCAAATTTTTCATTAAACATATAAGATATATTTTCTTTTACATCTGCCCATTTTGATATGTCCTTTCTTGGTTTTGTATTTCCTCTTTCTATCCCTAATACTTTTAATGAATATTCCGTATCTTTTGAAAGCATTTCAGTTAATTCTGTATCAAAATTTTTAGCCCATGCAATTGTTTCGTCATATACTCTTTGTGCTGAATATTTTGAAATTACATTTTTTGATACATCTAATAGTTTTACCATATCAAATAATGCACCACTTACACTCATTTTGTTTAATTGAAAATCAAATTCATCTATTGATTTATCCGGATTTGCTCTTCTCCAATTTTCGAATGTTGAATTTGCTATGTTTAATAAATATTCTTTTACTGCATCACTCGGAATTCCAGCTTCTTCATAATAAGTTGCTGCTGCTTCAGGGTCTTTTCTTTTACTAATTTTACGTTTAGCCCCATTATCATTTTTCAAAAGTGTTGGTGTATGTGCATATTTGGGTGGTTTAAATCCTAACTCTTGAAATAATTGTAAATGAAGTGGAACTGATGATAGCCATTCGTCCCCTCTTAAAACATGTGTTGTTCCCATTAAATGGTCATCAATAGCATGTGCAAAATGATATGTTGGAAGTCCATCTGCTTTAATAATTACTATATCTTGATCATTTTCTGGAAATTCAACATTACCCTTAATTACATCTTTATGTTTTATTTTTCTATCTTCTCTACCTGGTGATTTAAATCTTATTATATAAGGAACTCCATCTTTAATTTTCTCAGCAGCTTCTTCAACAGATAAGTTCCTAGAAGTAGCCCATACCCCATAATAACCTGTTCTAACTTTAGCTGCTTCTTGTTTTTTCCTCATTTCATCTAATTCTTCCTGAGATTCAAAACTTGGGTATGCTTTTCCTTGTGCTAACATATATTTTGCATAAGATTCATATATATCTTTTCTTAATGATTGTCTATATGGTCCATATGCACCTTTTGACTCTGTTTTACTTGTCATTCCCTCATCAGGAGCTAAATCGAATTTATTTAAAGTTTCTATTATTTGATTTATTCCATTTTCAACTTCTCTTTTTTGATCTGTATCTTCTACCCTTACAAAAAATACTCCATCTGTTTGTTTTGCTAATTTTTTATTTAGAAAAGCTTGATAAATTGTACCTATATGCACATTTCCTGTAGGACTTGGCGCAACTCTCACAACCATTGCGCCCTCCTTTAAATTTCTCTTTGGATATTTCTCCTCATAATACGAAATATCCTTTGCATTTGGAAATATTAAATTTGCTAAATCTTTATAATCCATTTTTATCTATCCTTCCTTTTAAATTGGGGTCAGGCATTATTTTAATTTTTTAAAATAGGGACAAACTTGGCTTGATTAATTTTTTTATTTCACTTGCCTGTTTCATCCTTATAAATATTAATTAAATTTAAAATAAAACCTTCTCCTTATTTGTTTTCTAATATTTTTTTAATTTTATATCTAGACATTTTAAAAATTTCACATACCTTATTTATTGGTACTTTTTCATTTTCTATTAAATCTTTAACTGTTTCATTTAATTCATTTTTATTCATAATAATTTCACCAATATTCATATTTGATATTTTCCTCAATTGTCTATTATAATCCACATCCTCAACATAATCTTGAAAATTATCTATTTCAACATTATTATGAATTTTCTTAAATAAATTAATATAATTATGCGTACTCTCAAATAATATTTCAATATTTTTTTTACTAACTGTTCCATTAATGTAGCTATTATATGATGAAAATTCATATTTTTCTGGGACATCAACAATTTTTGCTTTAACAGGATTATTATGAATATATGCAACACAATTATAAAGATATTTATAATCATAAATTGGTTCACTCTTGTATCTACTTCTAAACACAACTCCAACTCTATTTTCTGATTCATTGTAAAATTTTGAATATGTAGTGTTTACATCATGCATATATTTTGACATTTGTTCTAAATCCTCAGAATAAATTAACATATGTGAGTGATTACTCATTACACAATATGATAATAGATTTACATTATACTTTTGCAAATATCTTGATAATAAAAATTGATATTTTTTCTTATATTCATTTTGTTCAAAAATATATTGCTTATTTATTCCTTGAGTTATTACGTGAAAAAAACTGGTTTTATATTCACTTCTTGAAATTCTAGGCATTGTATTTGTCTTCCTCCTTTTGTATTATTATATTAGTTTTTTTCAATAAATGCCCCTATGTTGTACATTCTAGCATATTCTAATTGTTTTTTCAAGGTATTTATGTCAAATAACCAGGATAAATGTGACTTGTAAGTGAAAATGTCCCAAATTTTGAATTAGTTCGTACATAAAAATGTCATGGAAATATAATGAAAATATCATTAAAATAAATGTAATTATTTTTAATGTCAAATAATTAATTAAAACAAAAGAGAAGAATGTTTATTATTAATTAAACTTCTTCTCTTTTTTATCTTAAATATAATATTTAATTTATTAAATTTTCATTAAACAGATTTTCCTACTCAACCTGTTACTATTTCAAATTTTTAAAATGATGCCTGTCCCCAATTTAAACTTCCATTATAATAGGTAGAATCATAGGGTTTCTCTTAGTCTTTTGGAATATATATTCTCTCAAATTATCTTTTAAAGTAGACTTAATAGTAGACCAATCTGTAATTCCTCTTTCTTCAAATCTTTTAACTTCATCACGAATTTGCCTTTTTACGTCATCCATTAAATTTTCAGATTCTCTAACATATACAAATCCTCTTGAAATTACATCTGGACCTGAAACTATTTCTCCACTTCCTGAATCCATTGTCATTACTATTATAATTAATCCATCTTGTGATAAATGTTGTCTATCCCTTAATACTATATTTCCAACATCACCAACACCTAAACCATCTACTAATATTTTTCCTGATGGTACTGATGTAGTTAATTTAGCTTCTTTTTCATTCATTTCTAGTACTCTACCATTTTCCATCATAAATATATTTTCTGCTGGTATTCCCATTTTTTTTGCAGTTTCTGCATGTGCTTTTAATTGTCTAAATTCACCATGAACTGGAATAAAGAATTTTGGTTTTACTAATGAGAATATTAATTTTTGTTCTTCTTGGCAAGCATGTCCTGAAACATGGATATCTTCTAATGCACTATATACAACTTCTGCACCTATTTGCATTAAATCATCTATTACTTTTGAAACTAATTTTTCATTTCCTGGTATTGCTGTTGCAGAAATTATTACTAGATCATTTGGTGTTATAACAACTTTTTTGTGTTCTCCTGCAGCCATTCTTGTTAGTGCAGACATTGTTTCTCCTTGACTTCCTGTTGTTATAATTGTTAATTGATCATCTGTATAGTTTTTAATCATATCTATGTCTATAAAAGTATTATCAGGAACTTGAATATATCCTAATTCTCTTGCTGTTTCTATCATATTTATCATACTTCTTCCACAAACAGCAACTTTCCTTTTATTTTTAACAGCTGAATTTAGTATTTGTTGAACTCTGTGTACGTTTGAAGCAAATGTTGCAACAACTATTCTTTTAGAACAATTTTGGAACAATTTATCAAATACTTCTCCTACTGAACTTTCAGACATTGTATATCCTCTTCTTTCAGCATTTGTACTATCTGACATTAATGCTAAAACACCTTTATTCCCAATTTCAGCAATTCTTCCTAAATCCATTAATTGATCATCTATTGGTGTAAAATCTATTTTAAAATCTCCTGTATGCATTATAGTTCCAACAGGTGTATATATAGCAAGCATTACTGAATCTGGAATACTGTGTGAACTTCTAATAAATTCAACTTGCATTTTTCCAAAATTAATTGTTTGACCTTGTTCTACTGTGTGTAGTTGTGTTTTACGTAATAGTTTATGTTCTTCCAATTTATTTTTAATTAAACCTATTGTTAATCTTGTTGCATAAATTGGCATATCAACTTGTTTTAAAACATATGGAATAGAACCTATATGGTCTTCGTGCCCATGTGTTATTACTAATCCCTTTATTTTATCTTTGTTTCTTTCCAAATAAGTAACATCTGGTATAACCAAATCTACACCAAGCATATTATCTTCTGGAAACTCTAAACCACAATCTACTAGTATAATTTCATCATCATATTCAAAAACTGTAATGTTTTTTCCTATTTCTTCTAACCCACCTAAAGGAATTATTTTTAAATTTGGCTTTTTAAATTCGAATTTTAAATCTGAATTTTTTGTATTATTGTTTACATGTGGTCTTTTATTATTTTCTTGAGCATTACTGTTTGCTCTTGTATTTGTTCTATTAGCTACTTTTTGTTCCACTTTTGGCATTGTTCTTGAAACATTATTTTTTGCTATTCTTGAATTTGTTCTTGAGGCAGTTCTTTGTGTTTTTCTAACTGTTGTTGATTGTATTTCTTTAGCTGTTGTATTTTGCATTTTTCTTATAATTTCTTTATCATTTACTTCTTTAAAATCTTTTTTTATTTCTTCTCCTACATTAACCTTTTCTCTTTTTCTGTTGTTTATTGCCGCACCACTATTTACAGTATTACTTTTATTAGTTCTCCTTTTTGCCATTTTGTTCTCATCTCTAAAATTATTATCATAATTTACATTATCATTTGTTTTTCTTTCGACTTTATCTTTATTAATAAGATCATTTGTCATAAATTTAAATCTCTCCTTTTCTTTTATTTATTTGTTAATTACTCTTTAAATTTATATATAAAATTATCTCAATAAAAAAAATAGTTTATTAAATATTATAAACCATTTTCGTAATTATTATAAAATAATATAATCCTATTTTATACAATATATAAATATATTAATTATATATTTTAACTTTAGTATATAAACATAAATTTACCGTTCACCATTGTTTATATTTATAGACTCTCTTAAGTAATTATTATAATTTTATTTTCCGAACTCACTTTACAATATCTCTTTATTAATATTTATTTCCACACCTTAAATAAATATTCTATATATAAATTTAATCTCATTTCCCATTAGCTGGGCATTAACTATTAACTATTATACTATTTTTTGCCAAATTTGTCAATATTAAAATTATGGAAACTAGGTCTTATAAATTGCAATAATAAGTGTCGCACTTTTTGTAATAAAATTACAAATATAT
>USQY01000066.1 GCA_900557045.1 uncultured Clostridium sp. | reverse complement strand
ATTTTCATTTACAAACTGAATCAAAATTTGGGACATTTTCACTTACAAGTCACAGAGGTTAGTCCCAAAAAAATTTACAATACTGAAAAATAATTTTTCAAAGTATTTTTTTAGTAATTGACATTTCACTAAACAAGCTATACAATCACTTCATAAAAAACAAAGGAGGAGATTTTACTATGACACCACATATCAGTTCAAAAAAAGAAGACATAACTAAAACAGTTCTATGTCCAGGAGACCCACTTCGTGCAAAATATATTGCAGAAAACTTTTTAGAAAACTCAAGACTTGTTAATTCTGTTAGAAATATTTTGGCATACACAGGAACTTACAAAGGGAAGGAAATAACAGTATTTGCTTCTGGAATGGGAATGCCTAGCATGGGAATTTATTGTTATGAGTTATATAAATTCTATGATGTAGAAACTATAATACGCATAGGTTCTTGTGGAGCTTATGATGATTCATTAAATTTAATGGATACAGTTCTAGTTAAAAAAAGTTATACAGAAGGAAATTTTGCTAAAGCATTAAATAATAAAGATTGCCATTTAATAGAATCTGATTTAGATTTAAATAATAAAATTAAACAAACCGCCGAAAAATTGAATATCAAATGTATTGAAGGGAACGCCCTTTGTAGCGAATGTTTCGATTATTATATTGAAGACATTAATACTTTATTAAACAGATTACCATCAGATTTAAAAATTTCAGCCTGTGAAATGGAAGCCTTTGCCCTATTCTACACAGCAAAATATTTAAATAAAAAAGCTGCATGCTTACTTACAGTAGTAGACTCACACTATAAAAAGCAAGAAATCTCTGCCGAAGCCAGAGAAAAATCATTAAACAACATGATTATACTAGCCTTAGAAACTGCTATTTTATAAATTTCCAAAAAACAAACAAAAGAATGCCCCCATATTCTCATAAACTCATACACCCATAAAATCAAACATCGCCTCTCATCCACCACACACATTCGGAGAAAAAATAATAAAATAAAAAAATTTTTGAAAATGTTAACGCAAGTTTCATACAGTTTCTTAGCAGAAATCAACTTGAGGGGTGCGTGTTTTAAGCCACGGAGAGTCTCAAGAGATTTCGCTTAGAAACTGTTGAAACTGAAGATTACATTTTCAAAAATTTTTTTATTTTATTATTTTTTCTCTCGGTGCTCCCACAAAAAAAGAAAAGAAAAACGCCCAAATTCCTTAAAATAAAAAATTTTGAAAATGAAAATTACATTTTCAAAATTTTTTACTTTATTATATTCTCTCTCGATGCTACCCCAAAAAGAGGAAAAGAAAAACGTCCCAAATTCCTTATTTTGTAATAGACAAAATTTTATATTTAGCAACCCCAGCAGGAGCCTGAACTTCTACTATCTGGTTTTTCTTAGCTCCCAACAAAGCAGTACCTATTGGTGATTCATTAGAAATTCTATTTTGTAACAAATCAACTTCTGTTGAACCAACAATTGTATAACATACCTCTTCATCAAAATCTAAATCCCACAATTTAACAGTATTACCTACTTGAACTGTTTTAGTATCTATTTCAGATTCATCTATAATCTTAGCATATCTAACCTTATTTTCTAATTCAGCAATTTTCTCCTCATTAGCAGCTTGTGCACTTTTAGCTTCATCATATTCTGAATTTTCAGATAAGTCTCCAAAACCTAATGCTACTTTTATTCTTTCAGCTATTTCAGCTCTTTTTTCAGTTTTTAAATATTCCAATTCTTTTTCTAGATTTTCAAAACCTTCTTGTGTTAGTATTACTTCTTTTTCCTCCATTATTTTCCCTCCTTTATGTTAGTTTATTACTTAATTGTCTTACATATATTAAATCAGATTTAAAAATTTGTCAATACTTTCACAAAATTCATTTTTTTGAATTTTTCCTCTTACTCCTATTAAATCAGAAATTTTCGAGTTGTTTTCTTCATATTTATTTTCCACATATTTATAATCTTTATTTAATATAATACTCTCCAAATATAAACTTTCCTTAATATCCCCATAAAATTCTTTGTAAAAACACCTTACATTTTTATCAATACTTATTTCAATATTATTAATGCATACTCCTCTAAAAGTATTTTCAAAAAAACTTTTTTCATTTGTTAAATTTATTATTATAGAATTCATATTAATTGTATATTTTTCAAACACATCTTTACTAAAATCCATATTTATAATTATTTTTGCATTTTTAGCACTTTTTCTTTTATTGTTTGAAACAGTAATTAATATTCCTTCATTATATAAAAAATCTTCTAGTTTTCTAAAGTATTTTAAATTTTCTGTTACAATATTTACAGTTTTACATTTTCTAGCTAACATTTCTATTATTCCTATATTGTTTTTTGTATATTCATTAACAAAAATATAAATATTTTCTAATTTTATATTTTTATTATTTACATTATAAATGTATTCTAATAACTTAGAAATTATATTTTTCATAAGATATTTTCCATTAAGTATATTAATTTTATTAAACTCTTCCTTTATAAATCTTAAATTTTCCTCTATAAAACTTAAGTCCTTATCTAGAATTATATATTGCATATTTTCATATTTAATATATTTTTTTATTTGATTAATAATTCTTTTTCTTACAAATTTATTAGTGTTTTTTATAAATTTGTACTTAGGAATTAATATAATTATTCCATTATCTATATTTTCTATTATTACTTTTATAAATATTCTTCTAAAAATATTCGCAATTTTATCTTTAAATCTTTCATATTTTCTATCATTATATCGTATATATCCTATTTTACAATTATTTCTATTCAGCATAAAAATCACCAACATAACATATTTTATATATATTATGTTGGCAATTTTTTATTTATTCTATAACCCTAGATTATTTTTTATTGTATTCCAAATTTTTTCGTTTTCAAATCCTTTTCTCCAGTATGCAGCTCCTGCTAAATTATATTTTTGTACTAAATCTAACTTTTTAGTAAAAGATTCCTCATCTTCTATCCACATTTTATAAACATATCCATCTTTTTCATATTGTATATAATATTGTTGTAATTCTTCTTTCCATTCTTTTGTAGCATTTTCCGGAATTATATTATTTATGTTTTTAATCATTATTACTGTGCTATTAACAACTTCCCCATTTTTTGTTTTCCATAATTTTGTATAAAAAGGTAATCCTAATATAATTTTTTCTGCTGGTACTTCTTCTTGATTTAAGAATTTATTTAAACTTAAATCTACCCAATTATATCCTGAAGTTGTTCCTATTTTTGTTGTACCATATTGATCATATCCCATAAACACTACATAATCTGCTACTTCTCCAATTAAATTTCTATTATAGCATAAAGACCAATTTGCAGATCCATCAGGTGCTGTTACATCAACTGATAAGCTTGCTCCTAAATTTCGTAATTGTGGTGCTAATTCTATAACAAATTTTGAGAACGCATCTTTATCATTTTGATACATATATTCAAAATCTAAATTAATACCATCTAAATTATATTCTTTTACATAATTTAGAATATCTTTTATCATAATATCACGCAATTGATAGTCATTTATTATACATGAAAATTCATCAATTGTAGTTGATAATGTATCATTTGAAACTTTTGGCCATATTTTATAGCCATTACTTTTTGCCCAATTTATATATTGAATTCCTTGTTCTCCAACATTTTCTAAAACATTAGCTTGTGAAATAACATCTAATTTAGATACATTTTCTTTTTTAGTATCTTGTAATTTTAAATAGAAAAATGATGGTGATACAACATTAACACCATTATAGGTAACTCCTGAATTATCTGGTGCTTTGGCATATTCAGAAAAATATTCCCATGCTAAGCTTATTTTTTCATTGTTTTTTAATGAATATGTTTTTTCTTCTCTTTCAACAGAAATATTACTTAATAATTTTTCTTCTACATAACCTATATTTCCATTTTGTGTACGCACTTTAACCCACCCACGTGGTAATGTATTTTTATCAACTTCTGCTATTATAACTTTTTCATTTTTTGAAACCTTTTCTATTGTTCTTGAAAAAAATGTAGGTTTATATTTTACACTAATTTTTTTTGTTGCTTTACCTGTAGTCAGTTTTTTATCTAGTGATTCTATAACTACTTTATTTTCTATTTTACTAACTTTTATATTATAAACATCTTCCATTTCAGATATTGGTAAATAATAAATATCATCTTTAAGTTTAGCAGTGCTTTTTATTTTATGTTCTTCACCATTTACAGTTATTTGTTTTTCATCTATTTTTAGAACAGCTAGTTTAGTTTCTGAAGAAGTTACAATTTGATTATATTTTTGGTCATAATATATATGTTTATCATAATAATTCATAATATCATTTAGTGATAGATATATTACATCATTTTCATCTATTAGTAAATTTTGTTTCATTCTTCCTGTTACATTTGAATAATTTATTATTAAATTTGTTTTGTCTGTAATATCATTTCTTATATAATTTGGTGCTATTTTTAGTGAAAACATTATTCCTGCTAAAAATATTAGTATTATAAATATTTTCAAAAATATTTTGCTTTTTGGTTTTTCTATATTTTCGTCATTTTTATGTTTCATTTTACATTTCTCCTCATATTTTTTTATATTATTATAATAACATATAATTTGATTTTAGGAAACAGTTTTGCCGAAAAAAAGATTTTCCAAAACTCTTGATTTTTTTTGAAATATATGTTAGTATTATAGTTAGTCAATTTAATAAAAGCATATAGGAGGTGCAATAATAATGGCAAAATGTGAAATTTGTAATAAAACAAAAAATTGGGGAAATAAAATTAGTATAGCTCGTTCACATGTAAGTAGAAGAGCAACTAGAACTTTTGCTCCAAACTTAAGAACTATAAAAGCTGATATAAATGGAGAAACAAAAAAAATTCATGTATGTTCAAAATGTTTACGTTCAGGAAAAATAAAAAGAGCATAATTTAAATTTTATAAATAAATTGGGCTAAATCAGATTATAATATTATAATTTGATTTAACCCAATTTATTTTTGTTAACTATGAATTAGTTAATATTATGTAGTACTTATGTACACAAAAAACATATTAATCTTTAATTCCAAAAATTAATTTTACTATTCCTCGTAAAAATTTAGGAACTTTTTTAACAACTATAGTCATTTTAAACACTCTCCTTTATTTTAGCAAGCTAGCCATACAAGACCTATTAAACATACAGCAATACCAATAGCAAATAGCCATCCAGTAAGAGGAAGTAGTAATACTAATAATATTCCTAAACCAAGTCCTATTAAACATACACCCAAAGTTTTTTTAAATAAACAAAACATAATATATTACCTCCTCTTTACTATATAATATTAAATTATAATTCAAATGTTACATAAAATATTCAAAAGTACATAATTTTACAAAAAGTGTACATATTACTTATTATCCACATTTTTATTAGAGGTGATTTTATTGACAAATATTAATTGTTCTTCTAATTGCATATATCAAAAAGATGGTAAATGTTGTTTAGATAAAACTGTAAGTCAAACTTTTAATACTAATAATGATTGTGCATATTTTAAAAAAAGAGAATAGTAAAGTTGCCCATGTTTTGGGCAACTTTACTATTCTTTATGTTGTATTGTTTTATTAATTATTATCTGTAATATCTTTTGTGTTATCTTCTGTATTATTTTTTTCATTTACTTTTTCATCATTTTTTATTTTAGTATCATTTTTTTCTTCAGACTTATTTATTATTTTGTTATCTATATTTTCCATGTATTCATCAATAACAATTTGTTGATTTTCGTCTAGTTTATATCTAGGTAGTTCTGGTAATTCATCTAAACTTCCAAGTCCGAACATTTTTAAGAATTTTGGGCTAGTTTCATATGTTGTGGGTCTTCCTGGTGCATCTATTCTTCCTGATTCTTGTATTAATTCATATTCTAATAACTTATATATTGTTCCATCTGAGTTTACTCCACGAATTGCTTCTATTTCGGCTCTGGTTATTTTTGGATTATATGCTATTATTGATATTGTTTCTAATGCTGCTGGTGATAAGTTTGGTTTACTTCTTTTATCAAAAATAGGATAAATGTATTCGTAATTTTCTTTTTTGGCACATAGTTGAAATGATTTATCTACTTTTATTAATTCTATCCCTCTGTTTTCGTTTTGGTATTCGTTTTTCATTTTGTCTATAATTGACATTAGTTCGGGTTCACTTAGTTCTGTTGCAGCCATTAGTTCTTTTAGGTCTACTTGTCTTCCGGCTGCAAATAAGATTGATTCTATTATTGATTGTTGTTTTTTATTTTCCATATTTTTCGCTCCTTCTTTATGGGTTATATTAAATCATTTGTGGGGGGATATGTCAAGTGTGTGTGCTTTTACTTTTGGTTTTTTTGGGAGCACCGAGAGAAAAAATTTGTTACTTTTGAAAAAACAAACTCCTTCAAACGC
>USQY01000065.1 GCA_900557045.1 uncultured Clostridium sp. | reverse complement strand
CACCGCGTTTGAAGGAATTTATTTTTTCAAAAGTAACAAATTTTTTCTCTCGGTGCTCCCCAAAAAATAAGATATTTAAAAACCGTTTCCAACGGCAAAAAATTACCCCAAAAAGCTCCATCCCTATTGACATGAAATATCTGTCCCAAGTAGGACAAAAATGTCCAATAATAAACGTCCCCAATACGACTATCTTTTAGACCCAAACTGTGCAATTATAAAATACAACAATCCAAATCCTAGAATAATACCATATTTCACAAAAACACCATACATATTACTAATTCCAAATTCACTCATTCTTGCAATATCATGATTTCCCTGTATAAACCAATATGAGGGAAAAATTTTAGAAAAATTCAAAATTTTTTCATCTATTAATTCAGCAGATATAAAACACCCTGATATAAAACTTAACCCCAATGAAACCACATTTTGTATCCCAGAAATCACGTTTTGCTTTTTTATAAATTTAGAAATCATATATGCTAAACTTGTGACAGTAAATGAAAATATCAATGAATTAACAATCATTAATAATCCATTAAAAGTAAACATCAATTCTTTATAAATTACAACACTAATCACTCCATATATAAACCACAAACCTAATGTAAGGCATAAATGTCCTAAAAATAATTGTTTCGAAAATTCTTTCTGATGTGTACTACTCACCACATTTCTTTTCTTAATTTCATCTTTATTAAACACACACATTATAGTTCCAATTATAAATATAAATATTGATAAGAAAGAATAATTTTCAAAGCTATAAAATATTGCAACTTTTTCTAATTTTCCCTTATTATTTTCAACAACTTTTACATCAACCTGAGATTCAATTACTTTTTTAGTTTTTTCAATTACTTGTTCTTCTGAAAAACCTGCTTTACCATATATGCTTGCTATTTTATAATATTTGTTCACAATTAATTCTACTTGTTCAGACATGTTTTGTGTTGATTTTTTTATTTCAATATTCACATTTTTTCCACTTAACATATCATTTGCAAAGTTTTCTGGTATTATTAATACTGAATCAACTTTATTGCTATATAAAGAGTCTTGCATTGATTTTTCATTATTTTCTATTTCAACTATTTTAGCATTTTTTTCTATATATTCTACTAAATTTTTAGAAAGTTCTGATTTATCATAATTAAAAACAGCAACTGTAGGTTCTACATTTACATATGTATCAACAGTATTTCCACTATTTGTATTTGCAATTGAAATTATTATTGCAATTGCTGAAAACATTATTATAAGTCCCATATGTCTTTTTACTATTTTAAAATAATTTTTAAATACTGTCATATTTTTTCCTCCTTACAAAAATAAATGTCAAAATTATAAATGTAAGAGCAAAAATAGAAATTCGTAGCAAACATTCATAAAATACTGTTAAAGTATCATAAGCAAACAATGCATATAAACCGTCTGTAATAATATTTATAGGATTTATTTTTGCAAATATAGGCATTTTTTCATCAAAGAAGCTTTTTAATTGTGGTGTTCCCATCATTCCAGAAAAAAAGCAACATAACATTGTTACTGATATTAATATACCTATTTTAAATTCCTCTGATTTTTTATTGCATACTCCAACAAAAGTTCCCAAAGATGTTCCTGCAAGACATCCTATTGCTGATAAAATCATTGTTGGAATAACTTGATTTCCAAAGTTGACTTTAAATACAAAAATTAAAAATGCAAATAATGCAGCTAATGCAATAAGTTGAATTATATACCCTGCTAAAAGCGAAATTATAATTATTTTTAATTTATTTACTGGACACATACATATTCGTGCACCTTTTTTGCTTAAATTTGCTTCACAATCTTTTATAACTTCTAGTCCTATTAAACTACCATATAAGCAAGTCATTGCTATTAAAGTGAAAAAATAATTTATACTAAAGTCTATTTTTTCTTTAGAAGTATCTTTTATAAAAGTATCTTGTGTTGATATTTGTTGCATAACTTCATTATACATTGCATTAGGATTATATTGTATTACATCATTTGAAACTATCATCATTTGGTTATATTCATCTAACACTGATTTCATAATAGTTTGATTTATTCCATTTTCTTTTATAATAATTTGAGGATTACCATTTTCATTAACTATTATATACCCTTCTATTTTACTATTTTTTAAAAGACTTTCTGCCTCATTTTTGTCAACATATGATGTATTAAATATTTGATTATCACCTTTTTCAGATAAACTTTCTACTACTATTTTCAAAACTTTACTATTATTATAATTATTATCTTCAACTACTGCTATTGGAAAAACATTCATTTTATAGGCTTCATCAACATTAGATAATGCTAATTGGAAAAATGTTCCTAAAACAAATGGAAAAATTAATGTCCAAAAAAGCATTGCTTTGTTTCTTAGTAAAATTTTTATTTTATTTTTAAATAAAAGTCCAAACACCTTTTATTCTCCTCCTTTAAATTTTATAATCTTAATTGACTTTTATAGTTAACTTTTTTTGAATTTTATACTTATTTTTTTAATTTTATAGATTTCTTTTTAGCTTTTATAAGTATTATTTTAATTCTATAGATTTCTTTTCTGATTTTATAAATTTTTATAATTCTATATCTTTTTTAATTCTATATCTTTTTGCTTTTATATCTATTTTTTGAAATCTAATCTCTTAAATGTTTTCCTGTCAATTCTAAAAATACATCATTTAAAGTAGGAAGTTCAGAAAAAATCCTGTCATATTTAACATTATTTTTCTTCAAAAAATCGATCATATTTTCTAAATTTTCTTCACCTTTTTGATATGTTACATATAATGTATTATCTTCATATTTACACTCAATAACATTTTTTATTTTAGATAATTTTTCTAATAATTCAGGTTGCAAATTTTGTACATCAACAGTAATTTTTTCACCTATTGTTACTAATTCCTTCAAATCTTCTTTTGTACCAATAGCTATAATTTTCCCCTTATCTAAAATTGCTATCCTGTTACATAACTGTTCAACTTCTTCCATGTAATGAGTTGTATATACAATAGTTGCGCCATTTTCATTTAATTGTTTTATTCCTTCCAATATATTATTTCTACTTTGGGGATCAACTGCAACTGTTGGCTCGTCTAAAAATATTAATTCAGGTTTATGCGCAATTCCACAAGCAATATTCAATCTCCTTAAAAGTCCACCTGATAGCTGTTTTGGTCTGAATTTTTTAAAATCCTGTAATCCTGTTAATTCTATTGCATCATCTACATACTTAATTCTTGTTAATTTATCTTTTATATATAGCCCGCAAAAATAATTTATATTTTCATATACAGTTAATTCATCAAAAACTGCTACATCTTGGAATACTACACCTATTTTAGATTTAATATCATATGCATTTGGTTTCATTTCTTTTCCAAATATTTTTATTGTACCTTTCTCAAATTCCAATAATGATAATATACAATTTATTGTTGTAGATTTTCCACTTCCATTTGGTCCAAGTAAGCCAAATATTTTTCCTTTTTCAACATATAGTGATAAGTTATCTATTGCCTTGAATTTACCATAACATTTAGTTAAGTTTTCAATTTCAATAACTTTTTCCATAATAAATTTCATTCCTTTCCGAAATAAATTTCATTTTCTTCCCAAAACATACATTCAGTTTGAAAATTGTAATTATTCTCAAACTGAATTTCTCTTTTATTCAAAAAATTGCTTATACCAAATTAAGAACACATAAATAGTCCAAATTTTTCTACTATTATCTTTCTTTAAGTTAAAATGCTCGTCCAATAATTTAATTAATTCTTCAGTAACAAAGTATTTTTTTGCAGTATCAGATTCAAATTCCTTTCTAACAATATTATAATACTTCTCTTGTTTCAACCATTCTCTAGTAGGCACAGGAAAACCAAGTTTCTTTCTTTGAGCAACTTTCTCTGGCATATTTTTCAAAGCAGCTTCTCTCATAGCGACTTTTGTTCTACCATCTTTTGTAACTTTAAATTTAGAAGGTATTGTTCTTGCCAAATTCCATACTTCTTTATCAAGGAAAGGCACCCTTAATTCAAGTGAATTTGCCATACTCATTCTATCTGCTTTTAATAAAATATCTCCAATCATCCATAAATTAATATCTATATATTGCATTCTTGTAACATCATCCATTCCTTTTGTATCATCATAAAAAGGTTTAGTGATTTCTGATGTTTTCTTCATTCCATCAGTATTTTTTAGAATTTTCATTTTTTCTTTATCTGAAAATAGATTAGCATTTCCAATAAATCTTTCTTCTAATGTTTTACTAGCTCTATTGGCATAACTTTTACCTGGAAAATTCATAGGAATTGCATTTAAAACACCCGCTATTCCTTTCCACATAAATCTAGGTAACAATTTGCTATAACGCAAACTATATGGTTCATGATAAATTCTATATCCACCAAATAATTCATCTGCACCTTCACCAGAAAGCACAACTTTTACATGTTCACTTGCTATATTGCATACATAATATAATGCAACACATGAAGGATCTGCATGTGGTTGATCCATATAATATTGAACTGTTGGAACAATATTCCAAAATTCATCATCTGTTATTTTTTTGAAATAATGGTCTTGTCCTATTTCTTCTGCTAATTCTCTTGCATAATCTATTTCATTATATTTATTATAATTAAACCCAACTGTAAAACTTTTTTGTCCTTTAAATTGTGTTGCAACATAACTTGAATCAACACCACTTGATAGAAAACACCCAACTTCAACATCACTTATTTTATGAGCCTCAACAGATTCCTTAAATGTTGTATCTATCTCTTTTACCAAACTATCATAATCCCATGAATCATTTACCATAAACTCAGGTTTCCAATACCTGGTAATTTCCAATTTTCCATCTTTAAATTTTAAATAATGACCAGGTTGCAAACAATAAATATTTTCAAAAAAAGTATCATTAGGAACACCATATTGGAATGATAAATAATTTTGTAAAGCATGTATATTTAGTTCTTTTTTTACATTTGGATGAGTCAAAATACATTTAATCTCAGAACCAAAAACCAAATCATTTCCAACTTGAGTATAATACATAGGTTTAATTCCGAAAAAATCTCTAGCAATAAACAACTCCTTTGAAACCAAATCCCAAATTGCAATTGAAAACATACCACGAAACTTATTTAAAACCTCTGGACCATATTCTTCATATCCATGTAAAATAACTTCAGTATCTGTTTTAGTCCTAAATATATGTCCTCTTTTCACTAAATCTTCACGAATTTCTTTATAATTATAAACTTCACCATTAAACACAATTACTTTAGTTTCATCTTCATTATATATAGGTTGAGTCCCATCTGCTAAATCTATAATTGATAATCTTCTAAAACCTAAAGCAATATCATCATCAATATGAGTTCCTTTGCTATCAGGACCTCTATATATTATTTTTTCCATCATATTATTTATTGTTATTTCATTGTTTTCAACTTTTCCTGTAAATCCACAAAAACCACACATATTCTATTTCTCCTTTGATTTTATTTTTCACTTATATTTAATCATTAAAACATAAATTTTTCAATCCTTTTTTATTTTTGAGGTATTAAAATATTTATTTTACTTTTATTATTTTCTATTAACACATGTCTTGTTTTACCCCCAAATTCACCATCCAAAGTCCATTCTACACTTTCTTCAAAATCTATTTGCAAATGACCAGATTTCATATAATAAATATTTTTTTGATCATATTTTTTCCTTAATATTGAAAAAAGGATTTTTAAATTTTCTATAAAACTCTGTGGTTTTTTTACCAAAATCACTTCAAACAACCCATCATTTATGCTAAACTCATCTCTTTTAAACCACCTGAATCCTCCAATAGAAATAGAATTTGTAATTCCACCATAAATAAATTCATCTTTTATTATTTCATTATCTGTAACAATTGTGGCTTTATATGTTTTAACCTTTCTCAATGATTTTATTGTCTTTATAGCCTTTTTATAATATGCAAATCTTCCATACTTATTTTTATCATCTTGTTTTGTAGTATATGCTATATTTGATAAAGTTCCAAAAGCTGCTACATAATAGAAGTATCTATCATTAAACCTTCCTATATCTATATTTTTCTTTTGATATTTATAAAGATTTTTAGATAAGCTATATTTGCTTTTAGGCATCTTCACAGTTTTAGCAAAATCATTTGTTGTACCCAAAGGAATAAATGTTACATTAATTTTTTTATTACATTTTATAATTCCATTTATAACTTCATTTAAAGTTCCATCTCCACCACAAACTATTACTGTATCTATATATCTTATATAATTTTCAATTATTTTTTCACCATTATTTTCTTCTGATGTATACACTATTTCTACATCGAAATCTTTTTTCTCTAAATTATCACATATTTCTGGTATGTATTTACTTGCTTTTCCTCTACCTGCACTAGGATTTACTATTATTAAAATTTCTTTTTTCATTTTTTTCTCCAATCTTTTTCACATTATAGCATTTTCATGTCATTTTTTCCATACTTTTCATAATTTTTTTGTCGTATTGTGGACGGTTATTATTGGACATTTTTGTTTTACTTGGGAAAGTTGTCGTATTGGGGCGTTTATTATTGGACATTTTTGTCTTACTTGGGAAAGTTGTCGTATTGGGGCATTTATTATTGGACATTTTTGTCTTACTTGGGACAGATATTTCATGTCAG
>USQY01000064.1 GCA_900557045.1 uncultured Clostridium sp. | reverse complement strand
AAGATTATACCGGTGTTATAGTTGATGACCAAATGTATGGTTATAAAACTTTTGACAACGGTATTTTATTTTGGAAAGGAAATTTCTTATCAAGAGATACAGAAAGTTTTGTCAGTTGGGAAGATTTAACTTATCACTATGACGCAATGATTTTATTAAATCAGTTAAATGATAGAATAGAACCATTGCCAAGTGTAACAGACCAATTAAGTTTTCTTGATGAAAATAGTGAAAAATCAGTATCTGATTTAGAATTTACACAGGAGTTTATTGATAGATATTTAACAGAACAACACCGTGATACAAAGTTTAGTATTTACGAACAATTTAGTAAAAGTTTATCAACAGAGAATAATATAAATTATCTTAAAAACTTATATGGAATAAGTGGTGCTACTTCTACAATAAAAGGAGCAGGAATTGGAGTTAATACTGATTATAAAGGTGTAAGATTTAATAGAGGTTATTTTGACGCTAGTGCCAAAGAACAATTATTCAAGTGGAATTATATTGAAAAAAGAATAAAAACTCTTATTCACGAAGATAGATACCTTAATTCAAAGGAATTAGAAGAATATCCGAAGTGGCTTGATGAAAAAGACCAAGAAAGAGAATTTATTGAGGCAAGTAATAATCTAGCTGAAAAAATAATAGAAGAACCAACCGAAGAAAAATACGAATATCAATATCATTTAGGAGATAGAATTTATATTGGAGCAGATGAATATGAAATATTAAGTATTGGAATCAGTAATGTCGTATTATATGATTTTAGGTATCCTTTATTTAATCGTGAAATGTCCAAAGAAGAATTTGATAGAAAAGTACAAGAAAATCCTGCAAATGATCATCTTAAAATTAAAGTAAGTGATATTAAAGATAATATAAATGAAGAGTCAAGCAATATAGAGGAAAATGTAAAAGAAGAAATATCACTTTCTATTGAAGAAGAACCCGAAGTTCAAGAAGAAAACATTGTTCCAGTATTTGAAAAGAAAAAAAGTAATAAAATAAAAAGTTTTGATATTCACCCAGAAATACCTACTTCTGATAGAAATCAATTTAAAATTACAAATGATAATTTAGGTGAGGGTAGCCCAAGAGAAAAATTTAATAACAATGTTGAAGCAATAAGAGTTCTAAAAAAATGTGAAGAAGAAAACAGATTTGCAACTCCACAAGAACAAGAGATATTGTCGAAATATGTCGGCTGGGGTGGACTTCCACAAGCCTTTGATGAAAAAGATTATTCTTGGAGTAATGAATATAGTATATTAAAGAATTTACTTGATGAAAAAGAGTATTCACAAGCACGAGAATCTACTTTAACAGCCTTTTATACACCACCAGTAGTAATTAGGTCAATGTATAAAGCATTAGAGAATATGGGGCTTAAAACAGGTAATATATTAGAGCCATCTTGTGGTGTTGGTAACTTTATAGGTATGTTACCAGATTCATTAGAAAATTGTAAGTTATATGGTGTAGAACTTGATTCCATAAGTGGTAGAATTGCAAGACAACTTTATCAAAAATCAACCGTTGCAGTACAAGGTTATGAAGATACTAATCTTCCTAACTCTTTTTTTGATGTAGCAGTTGGCAATGTTCCATTTGGAGATTTCAAGGTATTAGATAAGAAATATGATAAGCATAAATTTTTAATTCACGATTACTTTTTTGCAAAGACACTTGATAAGGTTAGACCAGGTGGTGTTATTGCATTTATAACAAGCAAAGGTACACTAGATAAAGAAAATCCAAGTGTTAGAAAATATATTGCTCAAAGAGCAGATTTATTAGGTGCTATTAGACTACCTAACAACACATTTAAAGCAAATGCAGGTACCGAAGTCACATCAGACATTATTTTCTTACAAAAAAGAGATTCAATAACTGATATTGAACCAGACTGGGTATATCTTGGAGAAAATGATGATGGTATAAAAATGAATCAGTATTTTATTGATAATCCAGAAATGATACTAGGAAATATGGAAATGATTTCAACTAGGTTTGGCTATGATTCTGCTTGTATCTCTGATGGTGAAAAGTTAGAAGATAAGTTAGAAAGAGCAATTTCAAATATACACGCCGAAGTAAAAGAGTATGAACTAGATGATATAGGAGAAGAAGATAATTCCATTGAAGCAGATTTAACGGTAAGAAACTTCTCATACACTTTAATAGATGACAAAATATATTTTAGAGAAAATAGTAGAATGTACCCACAAGAATTAGCAATGACTACTGAAAATAGAGTTAAAGGTTTAATTGAAATAAGGGATTGTGTTAGAACTCTTTTAGAATATCAAACGGAAGATTATCCAGATGAAGATATAAAGAGAGAACAAGTGAAATTAAATCAATTATATGATAGGTTTACAAAGAAATATGGACTAATCAATAGTAGAGGAAATAACTCTGCTTTTTCAAATGATTCAAGTTATTATCTATTATGTTCTCTTGAAATTTTAGATGAGAATGGAAATCTTGCAAGAAAAGCAGATATGTTCACAAAAAGAACTATCAAGCCTAAAACAGAGATAACATCAGTTGATAATGCAAACGACGCTTTAATTGTTTCACTATCCGAAAAGGCAAGAGTTGATATAACCTTTATGCAAAAACTTTGTAATATGGATATGGATAAAATGCTTAAAGATTTAGAGGGAGAAATATTCAATGTTCCTGAATACGGAGAGCCTAATCAATGGGTTACAGCAGATGAGTATTTGTCTGGTAATGTAAGAGAAAAATTAAAGATTGCAGAACATTTTGCTGAAACAGATGAAAGATTTAATGTAAATGTTAAATATTTAAAAGAGGTTCAACCAAAAGATTTAAGTGCAAGTGAAATAAGTGTTAGACTTGGCTCTACTTGGATTCCACCTGAAGATATAAAAGTCTTTATTGAATATTTATTAAATCCTAGTAATTATGCTTGTCAAAATATAAATGTTCATTATAATGAAGCAACTTCCGAGTGGTGGATAGAGGGCAAAAATTATGATAAGTATAATATTAAAGCAACTAATACTTATGGAACTGGTAGAGCAAGTGCTTACAAAATTATTGAAGATAGTTTAAATCTTAAAGATACAAGAATCTATGATTATTATGAAGACGAAAATGGTAAGAGAGTAGCAGAATTAAATAAAAAAGAAACAGCAATAGCACAGGCGAAACAAGAGCAAATAAAACTTGCTTTTGAGGAATGGATATGGAAAGATCCAGAGCGTAGAGAAAGATTAACAAAGTTTTATAATGAAAGATTTAATTCTATAAGACCACGAGAGTATGATGGAAGTCATATCAGTTTTGATGGAATGAATCCAGAAATAACCTTACGAAAACATCAAGTAAATGCAATTGCACGAATACTTTATGGAGGTAATACACTTTTAGCACACGAAGTTGGAGCAGGTAAAACTTTTGAAATGGTTGCTGCTGCAATGGAGTCAAAAAGATTAGGCTTATGTAATAAATCATTATTTGTAGTGCCTAATCATATTGTAGAACAGTTTGGTCAAGAGTTTTTACAACTATATCCGAGTGCAAATGTTTTAGTAACTACAAAGAAAGATTTTGAAACTGCTAATCGTAAAAAGTTTTGTTCAAGAATAGCCACAGGAGATTATGACGCTATCATAATTTCACATTCACAATTTGAGAAAATACCAATGTCAGTTGAAAGACAAGTTGCAATAATCCAAAAACAAATAGAAGATATAACTTTGGGCATTCAAGATTTAAAAAATAATAATGGCGAAAGATTCTCTATCAAACAAATGGAGAAAACTAAAAAGGGTTTAGAAACAAGACTTGCAAAATTAAATGACACTTCAAGAAAAGATGATGTCGTAACTTTTGAGGAGTTAGGTGTTGATAGAATATTTGTAGATGAAGCCCATTACTATAAAAATCTATTTCTTTACACTAAAATGAGAAATGTCGGTGGTATAGCACAAACAGAAGCACAAAAGTCATCAGATTTATTTATGAAGTGTAGGTATCTTGATGAACTAACAGGCGGTAAAGGTGTCATATTTGCAACTGGAACTCCAATTTCAAACTCTATGGTAGAACTATATACAATGCAGAGGTATCTACAATATAGTGAACTAGAAAAAAGACATCTTCAACAATTTGACGCTTGGGCTTCAACTTTTGGAGAAACTGTAACCGCGATAGAATTAAGTCCAGAGGGAACAGGCTACCGAGCAAAAACAAGGTTTGCTAAGTTCTTTAATTTACCAGAACTAATGGCACTTTTTAAAGAAGTGGCAGACATTCAAACTTCTGAAATGCTTAATCTTCCAGTACCAAAAGCTAACTATCATAATGTGGTTATAGAGCCTAGTGAAATTCAAAAAGAATTAGTAAAAGACTTATCTGAAAGGGCAGAGAAAATAAGAAATAGAATGGTAGATTCATCAGTTGATAATATGCTAAAAATAACTAATGATGGAAGAAAATTAGCACTAGATCAAAGACTTACAAATGATATGTTAGAAGATTTTGAGCATAGCAAAGTAGCAACTTGTGCTGATAATATTTATAGTATTTGGGATAAAACAAGTGAAGATAAATCTGCACAATTAGTGTTTTGTGATTTATCAACTCCTCATAACGATGGTAAATTTAATGTCTATGATGATTTAAAAACAAAACTTATAGATAGAGGTATGCCAGAAGAAGAAATTGCTTTTATTCACGACGCAAACACAGACGCAAGGAAGCAAGAATTATTTAATAAAGTAAGGCGAGGACAAGTTAGAGTTCTTATAGGAAGTACACAAAAAATGGGTGCAGGAACTAACTGTCAGGATAGACTTATAGCCTTACACGATTTAGATTGTCCTTGGCGACCAAGTGACTTAATACAAAGGTCAGGAAGAATAATAAGACAAGGAAATAAAAATCCAGAAGTAGATATTTATAGATATGTAACAGAAGGAACTTTTGACGCATACTTATATCAATTAGTAGAAAATAAGCAAAGATTTATTTCACAAATAATGACATCAAAAACTCCTGTGAGGTTTGCAGAAGATATTGATGAAACTGCATTGTCTTATGCTGAAATTAAAGCATTAGCAGCAGGAAATCCAGATATAATTGAAAAAACAGAACTTGATACACAAGTTGCAAAATTAAAATTATTAAAACAAAATTATTTGAGTGAAAAGTATGCATTAGAGGATAAAGTGATTAAATATTATCCAAATGAAATAAAAAGATTAGAAAATAGAATTGAAGATATGAAAGAAGATATTGAGGTATTTAACAATAATAATACTCCAGATAATTCTTTTGAAAAAATGAATATAAAAGGTATAGACTTTGCTGAAAGAAAAGAAGCAGGAGAAAAGATTATTGAAATATGTAAGTCTATGACTAATCCAGAACCACTTGAAATTGGAGAGTATAAAGGTTTTAAAATTATATTATCTTTTGATACTATAGACAGAAAGTTCTATGCTAGTATGAAAAATAATTTATCATATAAAACTGAATTGGGTAGTGATCCTAGTGGAAATATAACTCGTATTGATAATGTTTTAAATGGTATAGAAACAAGACTTTCTAGTATAGAAAATAATCTTGAAGACACTAAAAAGAATTATGAAAGTGCTAAAAAAGAAATTGAAAAGCCATTCCCACAAGAGGAAGAATTGAAAACAAAGTCAAAGAGATTAGATGAATTAAATATAAAATTAAATCTCAATAACAAAGACAAAGAAATCATTGATGATGGTAATGACATAAGTGATGATAGTCAAGATTGTAAAAAAGAATATGAGAGATAAATCGCACATTTAATTCTAAAAGGCTATTGTGTTAAAATATTCACATCCAAAAGGAAAGGTGATGAATATATGGATTTTGATAAGGAAATGGAGAAGAAATTTGATGAATTATTTTGGTATGTGCTTAATGGACAAACACATCAACTAAACAAGGAAAAAGAGTATATGGAACTCAACAGAACTTGCCAAGAGATAACTGGTACAAATAGTAAAATTCAATCAATAATAGAGAATAACGAATCAGTTTCATTAACAAAAGAAGAAGTAGAATTATTAGTAAAATACTTTACTTCTTGTATTGATAGAATGCTTATTGAACAAAAGAAAATGTTCTATTTAGGAGGAAAATATTTCTACTATCTTATGAAAGAAATGGAATTGGTAAAATAACCAAAGAGAGTGATTTTAGTAAAAACTATCTTCGCTCTTTTTTATTTTATAGAAAGGAAAGTGACATTATGGAAGAAAAAATTAGAGAAGAATTATATTCTAAATTAGAAAGTGAATTTGATTCTTACAAGAAAGAATTAGAAACACTTACTTCAAAAGAAATAATTGATAAATCTTATGAAACTACAATGAAAGAAGAACTAATGTGTTTGTTTTATCCGGAATCACAAAGGTATGATTTAGATGAAATAAAAGCATTAAAAAATGAAAAAAATTCATTGGAAACTTTATATCAAGGATGGATGGATTCTGACTTAAATATAAATCAATTATTAGAAGATAATACTGATGAAATAGTAGCAGAATTAGCAGAAGAATATAAAGCAAAACAATCAAAGAAAAAAGAAAAAGAAAGGTAGGTAATAGTATGGCTTATTATCAACCAGAAGAAATACGAAAAGCAAAAGAAATGGATTTATATACTTATTTGAAAAACTATGAACCAGATGAATTAGTACATTTTAGTAGAGATACTTATATGACTAGAACACACGATAGTTTAAAAATAAGTAATGGTATGTGGTATTGGTTTTCAAGAGGAATAGGTGGAAAAACTGCATTAGAATATTTAATT
>USQY01000063.1 GCA_900557045.1 uncultured Clostridium sp. | reverse complement strand
AAGTTATTAAATTACATTTCTACTCACACACCTCATACGAGGTGCGACAAAATGATGAATGGTTCTAATATTTAAAAAAAATTTCTACTCACACACCTCATACGAGGTGCGACGTTACGCTAAGTCAGTTGATGAAGCAATAAAAGATTTCTACTCACACACCTCATACGAGGTGCGACTAAATTCGATTTTAAACCATTTCAAATTACTTCATATTTCTACTCACACACCTCATACGAGGTGCGACGTGATATGAAAGGTCTAGCAACTAAATTCTCAGATTTCTACTCACACACCTCATACGAGGTGCGACGTTCAGCAAGTTCACCACTTTCAGCCATATCATTATTTCTACTCACACACCTCATACGAGGTGCGACCTGAAACAGATGTAACACTTGAAGCTTCTTTTGTAATTTCTACTCACACACCTCATACGAGGTGCGACGTTGGTTCATTTTGTGATTTCATTTCTTCTAAATATTTCTACTCACACACCTCATACGAGGTGCGACACAGATTTTATAGTGAAATTGAAAATAATCTTTCATTTCTACTCACACACCTCATACGAGGTGCGACTCAGTTCTATCAACCCATAATAATTGAATAGTACATTTCTACTCACACACCTCATACGAGGTGCGACCGCAAAAAAACATTACTGTTTAGCGGTTTTTCCTTTTCCGTATGAGATGGACAACATATTTTACCACAATTATAACCATAATTACGCCATTTTTTCAAGCGAACTCGCTATATTTTTCCAATCATCTCCGCTTCGCCTAAATAATTATAACGCCCTCTGGATTATAAGTATTTTTAGCACCTATGTGCTCAACTTTTCTTTCCCAATTATTTCCCAAATAATAAAATCTAAGACTATCCTCATTTCTATCAATTAATTTAAGTAACCTGTCTTTTAATTTTATAAAAGACGAATAGTCCAAATCTGCTTCAAAAACTGAATTTTGAACTCTTTGAGCGTGATTCTGGCATTCCTTAGCCACCTTTCTCAATCTAGTTCTTCCTGCTTTATCTATTGTATTAACATCATAGCTAATAACAACCATCATACTTCAATCACCTACTTTACAATATAACAAGGATATTCATCTATCTCTCCTCGTACAAATTTTGCTAATAAATTACTTTGAACATATGGTAACAAACCAAACATAATCTTCTGATTTAAGTATGGATGAACTATTTCAGAACGTTTTTTCTCTTGCCATTTGGTAATCACCTTTTTTCTTCCATCTTCATTTAATAAAACAGCACCAGAAATTTGTTCTTCAAAGTCATCTTCTGTTAAAACCTTTAAATTAAACATTGTTATAACAAGTCTATCAACTATTGAACGAGTTTCTTCTACTAAATCACAAGCTAAGGAAACTCTACCGCTACGCAGTTTATGGCAAAAGCCTATATAACTATCTAATCCAACAGTTTCTAATGCCGCAGCATATTCATTTGTTAAAATAGTATATAAAAAAGACAAAGTAGCATTCACACAATCTAAAGGTGGTCTTTTGGTTCTAGATTCAAATTTTACATTCTTATTAGTAAATAATTTATTAAATATAGAAAAATAAGCTTTAGCACAATTTCCTTCTATCCCAACAATTTCTTCTACAGTGTTTGCTGTATATACACTATCTACTCCATTTTTTAAAACATCTAACGTATTATTTATACTTTTATCATCTCTTAAATTTGAGTTATCATGTAATGTTCTTTTTATCAATTTTGTTGTATTACAGAACTTTGAAGCCATTGTGTTTTGGGTTAATTTAATACCATATTCTCTAAATTTATCGATTTGTGCTATTCGCAAAAATACATTTCCTTTTGTTTCACCAAATACTTTTGCAAGAAATTTACCATTTGGTGAAACAAAATTTATAGGAATACTTTTTTCAACACATTTTCCCATTAATGCCGGAGAACACCCTAGGTAACTAAAACATACTATTCCTTCAACATTTTCAAATGGTATTCTAAACTTATTTTCATCCTCAACTTTACACACAATATTTTCTCCATCTAAACTCAAAAAAGCTTTTTCATTAGTTATATATAGAGTATTTAATAATTTTCTCATATTTCCTCCATTACACTTCTTATTTGTTTTTCCATTTTTAATGGATATTTTATTTTAGGAATACACAAATCCTTAAAAGAACATCCATTGCATTTTTGTGTTTTATCAATTTTAGGAATTATTCCATATTCTATATTTTTTCTTATTTCATTTAATATATTTTTTAATTTTTCACTATACTGTTCATAAATGTTAGAAAAATCAAGATTAACACGTTGTTTAACATCGGCATAATATAAAACAGTTTTGCAATTTGTATTAAAAACATTATCAACACATAACTTCTGTGCAAATAACTGCATTGCATCTTCTTCATTATACTCTACATATTTTGGTTTTGTTGGTTTATATTCTACTATATTATATTCATTTTCTCCATTTTTACTATTTTCTTTCACCTCTATACAATCTGTAATCCCATATATTCCATACTCATCATTATATACAGCAACAGATGTATATACTTTCTTGTTTTTGCTAGCATAGCTATTTTTTTCATCGTGAACTCTTTCATGTATTAAATTAGCCTTTGTAACAAATGCGTTTTCTGCCCATACATCACCAATTTCAATTAATCCCCATCTATGAGGGCAATACATATAATGTTGAATTGATCGTATTGGAATTTGTTCTAGAATCATAATTTTTCAATCAACTCCACACCATCTGGCAAATTAGTATCTATACTAATAGTATAATCTGAAAATTCACGTGCAGGTGATGGATAATTGTTTTGCTCAATTTTTATTTTATCAAATAATAAATTTGAAGGTGAATTTCCAAGTATATTTTCATGTTTAAATATATATAATTTTCTCATACACATTTTTCCTCTTGCAGCACTGTGATCTTCTTCAAACATATTAATTATAGAATTCCATAATACTTCCAAATCCTCTTCTGTTAAATCTGTAGTCTTATTTGCTAGTGCAGCTGATATGTATCCTTCTGCTTTATATAATGCATATGGTACAATACTCTTTTTTCCCATTTCAGAGCCACCTGTTTTAGCTCTATCTTCTGTTGTTTTTGCTTGTCTTGTAATTGTAATATCTTGTATATTTATTGGTGACATACTTCTTGCAAAACTAATTTGAACAGGTCCTCTTACAATTCCACAAGGATTTTCCCCTGTAGACATTACAGCACCAAAAGCTCTTACATCAAAATAATTTTTACACATATATTTTTGTGCAATCATTTCATCAACTTCGCTTTTTTCCTTCTTATTTACTTCTAATCCATTTTTTTCATAAGCATCTGTAAACTTACTATTTAATGACTTGTCTTGTTTAATTAAAATTTGAAATCCTGGTTCTCCATTTTTTATAAGTTCAACATAATTTCTTATTTTTCTTTTTAAACACACATCTGTAATTATTCCATACCCAGTTTCACTATCAATTCTTGGACTATTCCCTGCATCTGGATCTCCATTTGGATTACCATTTTCAACATCAAATAACATTATAAAATCATATCTATTTTTTATAGCCATTTTTTATTCCTCCTCTTTTTTATCTTTTTCTTCTTTTTCCTTGTATAAATCTTGAACTTGTTGATAATACCCCACCATAAATCTACCTTGATCTTTTAAAAGTAAATTTGATGGAAATTCACCATTAAGTTTGTCCATTATTTCACCTATTAATTTATTCCAAAATACACAATTTTCTAATTTACTCAAATGATATTGAGATAACTTTAAAAGCTTTGGAAATACAATTGAAGGTGTTGAAGATGCGGAAGCAAAATATGCATCTTTTATAGTTCTATTAATAGAATTATTTAAAGATACCTTTTGTATCATCTCAAGTACAGCAAATAATCTTCCACATAAATAAGCTTCATTTGAATTTTCACAATCTAATGACATTTTTAATTCCTCCCTTTGACCTGAAAGTCTTAATTTTCTATTGATAACAGCTTTCACTATTCCAACACGAACTTTATTATTTACATTTAAATCTTCAGCTACATCTGTTTTTAGCCTTCTTACTATAATTGATAAAAGCACTTCTGGATAATTTGTTCCCATTATTACAGATTCATATATTTTACTTAGTAGTGCAGGATTAACACTTTGATTTTTACTGCTTTGGGAACTATGTGGAGATACAAGTTCTTTTTTTATTTGCCATAATCTAACAGGCTTTATTTTATCACCTATTTGCAAATCTTCCTGATGCTTTACAACATTATAAACAATATCTCCAAATTTTTTCTTATATATAAACTTTAATGCAATTCTTGAAACATTAGGTTTTAAACCAACAATATAAAAATCTGCATTGGGCTTTATTTTATCAAATTCATTAATTTTTTCCCTTAATAAAGTTCCTTGCTTAACATCATTGATTAATGAATTCAAATTATTATCTAATTCATCTTTTTGCATTTCTGAATCTTCCAACATAAGCATATTAAAATAATCTTCGTTTTTCTTATCTTCTGACATTGACCAATAAACAACTGTTATATCATCAATTATAGTTTTATTTTTTGGGCTTTTTAGCAAATAATTTAACGTTTCAACATATTTTTCCATTACTTCATTTGAAATACTACTATTAAAAGCTTGTTCATTTCCATATGAATTTTCAGAAGAATTATTACAACACACTAATAATGTCCCGTGTTGAATTTGCACCTACAATTCCTTTTATCTTTCCATGCAACCTTGAAATGGTTCTTTTCTCCCCAGTTATTGCACACTGTGTTTTAACTTCACTTTTGTTTTCTACTTTTAAAAGTTTTTCATTTTTTTCTTTTATTTTTTCATCTTCATGCAATAAAACCTGTGGGAAGCCAGACAAAGAAAAAATAAATTTAGCATTTTCATATTCATTTCCTAAATTCATTAGAAATTTATTTTTTGTTTCATCTTCTGGTTTCCAATTAATTATAAAATTTCTATATGCATTAACTATAGGCGAATCAATTCCATCAATAAACTCCAAATTACTTTTTACAAAATCAGAATGGGATTTTATAGCCTTATCCTTATTACCAGAAACAGTAAATGTTTTTTCGCTTTTGTTATAATTTAATCCAAAAATATATAAAGCTCTATGTTCTATAAAATTGGATTTTATCGTTGAAGTTTCTATTCTTTTAGGCATAATAAATTGTTTTGAAATATATTTTGTTTTTACTTTTCCTTTTTTATCATGATATCCCACTTCATTTTTAACACTTATTATATCTTCTATTTTTCCATTAGGAGTCAATATTATTTTATAATCAATATCTACTTTAGAGTAACCATCTGGAACAGTTTCACCGTTTTTTTCTAATATATCATAATAATCATAAAGAGCTTTTATTAACATTTCATCACTTCCCTATATTTTTTTACATCAATTACTCCATTTATCATATGAGGCCTATAATATATAGTTTCAGCCTTATCTGAAAAAATAGGATTATCCCAATCATTATTTTTAGGAATTCCATTATCTTTAAACTTTAGCCCATAACTCATAAATCCAAAATCGACATCTCCAAGTTTTAATATTTCACTATCAATTTCAGAACTATCAAATTCTTTTACAAGTTTTATTTCTTTAACTGGAAATTCACTACATCCTAAACATGGCTGTCTAAAATGTTGTCCTTTTTCTAATCTTCTTTTAATTATATTATAATGTTTTTCATCACTATTATCTTCTTCATCACATTTTAATCCTGTAAGTTCAAAATGAAATTCAATTCCATATTTCACATTTTTCAATAACATAGTAGCTCTTTGGTTAATTTCCTCTTTTGTATAAATACATGGATCTTTAAAATTCCCATTTTTTAAGCTTTTCATATTAGTATACGAAATCTTACTTCTTACTTCATTTCTTCTTATATTATCAAAATTGATTTGATTAAACACAATTATTTTGTCTATAACATATCTTATAGCTGGTTTCCAATAAATACTTTTTAACATTCCTTCCAAAGCTCCTGGAGTTGGTATATCATAGCTAACTCTTTCAACTTTCATTTCCGGTCTTGTAAAACATGCATATTCGCCACTTACAATAATTTTAAATCCATAACTCACCCTTTCCTCACCTCCTTTAAATTATGTAATCTTTTCCTTCAAATTTTAATCCTATTTCATCATCATAGTAATCTAAATTTTCAAGACAATAAACACCACTTTCATAATCATCTAGTACATGTTGTTTTAACAAGTCTTCAAATTCATATCTATAAACAGTCGAAGCATATTTTTGTAATCTCTTTGTGTTTGCTATATGTGTATACTTAATTTCATCAATTAATTTATTACTCAATTCATCTCTTGGTATAATAATAGAAATTGTTTTACTATCTATTAATTCAAATTTATTTGAATAATCCTCAAAAGGAATTGAGGCAATATCTTTGCACTCATTACTTATAGAGTTTTTAATAATATTTTCATGTTGTAGGAAAAATAATTGATTGTAATATTCCTCTATAGCTTTTTCGTCTAATATATTTTTATATTTTTTAATTAAATACAAACATATATTAGAACGTCCATCATCATGTTTTATTTTATATTTTTCATCAGAAAGTTCAAAAATTTCAACTTTTGCATTGTTCCTTTTACCTTCTCTATTACATCTACCACCTGATTGTAAAATATTATCTAATCCAGATAATTCTCTATACACAGAATAAAAATCTAAATCTACTCCAGCCTCAATTAATGAAGTAGAAATAACTGTTATTTTTCTATCATTTGGTACATTTACTAAATTAGGATAATCTTCTTCCAATTTTGTTAAATCTTCTTTTATTTTCTTAATTATATTTTCTCTATCATATGCAGTCATATATGTAGATAAATGATACTTCTTCCCTGTGCATAAATTATATAATTTTCTAGCTGTAGCACGACTATTTACAATTATTAGATTTGATGGATTATCAACTGTTCTTGATAAAAGGGTCTCATATGACTGTTCTCCAACAAATTCATATTTACATTTTTCGAATTTATTAAATAATTTCTTATCTGTAACTAAATCTAATATTTCTATATTTTCAGAAACATATTTTTTCATTAAATCGTTAAAATTAGGCATCGTAGCTGTTAAAAAAACTGCTTCGGAATTTAATAGC
>USQY01000062.1 GCA_900557045.1 uncultured Clostridium sp. | reverse complement strand
TTGAATATGGAAATCAAGTAAGTGCAGTATTATTAATGTTTTTACCTTTTATAATTAACAAAAGTATTAAGGAAAAAAATTGGAAAAATTTTGCAATTTTATTAATAAATGTATTTTCTTTAATTTTACTAAGTACAAGGGTTGCAGTTATAGGAATAATGTTAGTATTTGTATATACAATAATTATAATATTATATATGAAAAACAGAAAAAATTTGAATAACATAAAAATAAAAAATTTTGCAGGATCTATAATTGTAGTAATAATTTACATATCAATATTACCAATTAATCCAATGTTTAATAGAATTTATGAAATGAATAATCAATATGATGAAATTATACAAGTTGATAGCCAAAATATTGTCGATGATGAATCTAATGAGGTGGAAGAGGATGGTGTCTATAATAAAAATAATAACAATGAAAATAATTCAATAATAGAAAATGTAGAAACAAAAAAAGTATTAGAGCAAAATGATTATTCTAAAAAAGAAGAGCAAATAAAATATATACAAGAAAATTATAAAAGAAAAAATATTCATGAGCAATTTATTTTAAGAAGCTATCCATACCAATATGACACTGAATTTTGGACAACTATATTAAATTTGGATATTTATACTAGAACAAATTATAGATATATAGAAAAACAAATGGTGAAAAGAGTTATTGAAATAAATAATAATAAATATGATAAAATATTTGGAATAACACATACAAGGGTACAAAATATTTTTAACATTGAACAGGATTTTATAGAACAATACTATGCTTTAGGGATATTAGGAAGTATTATAATATTTTTACCGTATTTTTTATTAATAACTATATATGTTTATAAAGTTATTAAAAGTAAATTTAAACTATGCTCAATAGATAATTTATTAAGTATTATAACAATATTTATGATATTTGGAATAGCTTATAATTCCGGCAATTTATTAAACAGCTTGAGTTTTACAATTTATTTTGCAATTTTATATTATAAGTTATATAATGTACAAAAAGATGAAGGAGGAGAAAATGTTTATAAAGAATATTTGTTTAAGTTTAAAAAAATATAAATTTTTGTTATGTCAATTAATAGGAAGAGATTTTAAAGTAAAATATAAAAGATCTATTTTAGGAGTACTTTGGAGTTTGTTATACCCAATATTAACAATGGCAGTAATGGCTTTGGTGTTTTCTAATATATTTAAATTTAGTACACCGGGGGTAAATTATTTAGTATATTTACTTACAGGCTTAGTAATGTTTAATTATTTTAATGAAGCTTCAAATTTAGCAATGAGTTCAGTGGTGGCAAACTTTGGATTGATTAATAAAATATACATTCCTAAATATATATTTCCACTTTCAAAGTGTTTATTTGTAGGGATAAATTTTTTACTAACTTTAATTCCTTTATATGCAATTATATTAATAACAGGTACACCACTAAATATATATCATTTATTACTACCATATGCATATATATGTTTATTTATATTTACTTTAGGAATGGGATTAATATTATCATCAGTATCAGTATTTTTAAGAGATATGTTTTATATATATGGAATTGTAATGACAATATGGATGTATTTAACTCCTATTATGTATGATATTAATATGATATCTGTACAGTTTCAACAGTTTTTTAAATTAAACCCATTATATCATTATATTAATTTTGCAAGAAGAATTATTTTATATAATGAAGCACCAACTCCATTTACTTTTGCAATATGTGCAATAACATCACTTTTAACATTACTAATTGGAGTTATAGTATTTAAGAAGACTCAAGATAAATTTATATATTATATATAGTAGTAGGAGGAAATATGATAAAGATTAAAGATGTATCAATGAAATTTAATTTAGGGATAGAAAAAAATTTTTCATTGAAATTGTTTTTTATTAATTTATTTAAACCCAAAAAAAAGGAACCAAAAAAAGAATTTTGGGCTTTGAGAGATATTAATTTTGAAGTTAATAAAGGTGAAGTTATAGGTTTTGTAGGCTGCAATGGAGCAGGAAAATCAACATTGCTAAAAATAGTAGCAGGTGTTATGAAACCAACTAAAGGAACTGTAGAAAGATATGGTACTATATGTCCTATGATAGAATTAGGTGCAGGTTTTGATATGGATTTAACAGCTAGAGAAAACATATATTTAAATGGTGCTATTTTAGGATATTCCAAAGAGTTTATAGAGCAAAAATTTGATGAAATAGTTGAATTTTCAGAATTGAGAGATTTTTTAGATGTACCAGTTAGAAATTTTTCTTCTGGAATGGTTACGAGACTAGCTTTTTCTATCGCAACAATAGTTGATCCAGAAATTCTTATAGTAGATGAAATATTATCGGTTGGAGATATTGCTTTCCAACAAAAAAGTGAAAACAAAATGAAAACCATGATAAAAGGTGGAACAACAGTACTTTTTGTTTCACACTCATTAGGACAAATAGAATCATTATGTGATAGAGTTGTATGGCTTGAAAATGGAACAATAAAGAAAATAGGCAAACCTAAAGAAATTTGCCAAGAATATGAAAAATTTATGATGAGTTAAAGGAGAAATTTTAAAATGAAAAGAATAAAAAAATATTTTAGCAAAGTTATAAATCACTATAAATATCATGGCTTTAAAGGAACAATGAGTGCAATAATATATAAAATTAAAATGAAACTAAATTTAATAAATAAAAAAAGTTGTGTTTCAATACTTGAAAAATATAAGAATTTTAATTTAAATGAAGAAAAAAATAATGAAGATATTTTATATAAAAATGAAAGAAATATATATATTTTTGCGACCGTTCCATATTACGATGTAGGAGGAGGTCAACGTTCTTCACAGTTATCAAAAATATTTAATAAAATGGGATTTTCTATATATTATATTTATGCATATGAATGCAGTGAAACAAATATACCATTAATTTCTATTCCTACAACATATCATAAATTTATTAATAATGTAAATTATGAAAAATTAGAAGATACAGTTAAAGAAAATGATGTATTTATTTTTGAGGCGCCTATTAAATTATTTGATAAATTTTTAGCAATGGCTAAAATGAAAAGAGCAAAAATTATATATGAAAATATAGATAACTGGGAAACTTCATTAGGTTCTATGTTCTTTAATAGAGAAACTTTAATAATGATGCTTAATAATGCAGATATGATAGTTGCTACAGCTCAAAAATTGGTTTCTCAAACAGAAGAATATGTTAAGAAGTACTGTGAACAACCTAAAAAGGTGTATTACTTAGCAAATGCAGTAGATGATGAAATTTTCGAACCTAGAAAAGTATATGATAAACCAGAAGATTTAATAACAGGAGAAAAAACTTTATTGTATTATGGTTCTTTATGGGGAGAATGGTTTGATTGGGATATTATTGAAAAGGTAGCAAATAGTGATGAAAAAATTTCAATTAATTTAATTGGAGATTATTCAGGAATTACTAATATAGTAAATAAAATGCCAAAAAATGTACATTTTTTAGGAATAAAGAAACAAATAGAGTTACCTGCATATTTAAAATATAGTGATTTTGCAATATTACCGTTTAAAGTTGGAAAAATAGGAGACTATGTATCTCCATTAAAAATATTTGAATATATATCAATGAATGTTCCTGTTTTAGCTACAACATTACCAGATATAGAAAATTATCCAAACGTATATACAAGTTGTAATGCAAAAGATTGGCTAAACAAAATTAAAGAAACTAATAAAGAAGAAAAAACCTCAGGTTTAAGAGATGAATTTATATATAATAATAATTGGTATAATAGATGTTCTGTAATGTTAGATGTATTATTTCCAGAAAAAGCTAATAAAATAGATGACAAATTATATGGTAGTGTATCAGTTGTTGTATTAAATTATAATAATAAAAAAGTTATAATGCATTGTATAGATACATTATTAAAATTCAATTCAAGATATAACTATCAAATAGTTGTAGTAGATAACATGAGTACAGATGGGTCTTATGAGATTATGCAAGAAAAATATGGAAATAATATAACATTAGTGAGAAATACAAAAAATGGTTGCTCATCTGGAAGAAATTTAGGAGTAGAGAATTCTACAGGTAAATATATATTATTCTTGGATAGTGATGAATGGATTTTAAATAAATATTGGTTAGATTCATATTTAAATACCATATCAAATAATGAAAGTGTTGGAGCAATAGGTTGGGGAGCTGGATGGTTTAATTCAAAAGGTTTTGCATACAAAGTTGTTGATGCATATGAACATTGTTATATGCCACCAAATTCGATTGCTAGAAAAGATATAGGTTATTTAGCAACTTGTGGATTTATAATTGAAAAAGATTTGTTTAATAAAATAGGAAAATTTGATTTGAATTATGATCCAACTTGTTATGAAGACACAGATTTATCATTGAAAGTAAGAAATGAAGGTAAAGAAATATATTATTCTAAATATTTAGGTGTAGGTCATTTACCACATCAAACAACTAAAAGTGGTACAAGTGCGCACGATAAATTAATAAGAGAAAAGGGAGAATATTTTTTAGAAAAATGGAGTAATATAGACAAAAATTTAATATTTAATTATGTGAAATAAATGTAAAAGATAGAAAGGAATGATTATAAATATGAAAAAATTAAAAATTCCTTCCATTGTACTGTATGCTATTCCTATGTTGATTGTATTTTTATTTATGCTACTTGTATTTTATCCAGGGATTATGTCACCAGATGCTATGGTACAGTGGAATCAAGTACAAACAGGTGAAATAGACAATTGGCATCCAGCCTATGTTACAATTGGGATAGGGCTTTTAACTAAAATTTGGAATATGCCTACTATAGTTATTATAGTACAAATTTTAATTATAGCATTTGTTTTTTCTTATGCACTAGCTAGATTAGAAAAATATTATGGAGTGAAAAGGTGGTTTTTATTTATTATATCTTGTTTATTTTCTATAACACCACTAAACTTTAATCTTGCAGTTAATATGCTTAAAGATACTTTATATGCCATATGGATAGTTTTATTTGTGGCATTTGTAATAGACATAATAAATGATAAAGAATGGATAAAAAATTGCAAACATGCTATTTTATTTACGCTTACTATATTACTAATTACTTTATTTAGACATAATGGAATATTAGTTTCTATATTAGGAATGTTATCCATTATAATAATTTATAGAAAAGAAAAAATGTTTAGAATATGTTTTGCATTTTTTGTGCTATCTTATATTATGATGACAACAGTAGGATTTAAAATATTGCACATTCAGGAAGCAAATTATGCTAATAAATATGCACCTATTACACATTTTTTCGGAAGACTATTAGTTAATGAAAAAGAATTTACAGAAGAAGAAATGAGAACATTAGAAAAGTATGTAAATACAGAACAATTGAAACAAAATTTTTCACAATATAATATGGACTATAGTATTCAAACCCAAAATACAGAAACTTTAAAAGAAAATTCAAGTGAATATGTAAAATTATTTGCAGAAAAAGCATTAGAATATCCTGCGGAACTTATTAAACAATATGTAAAACTAACATCTTTTTTCTACAGTCCATGGCCTTTTAGTGAATCATATGTAGCAGGAATGTTTACAGAAACAGAATTATATATATATGAAGACATATATCCAGAGTTAAAAGAAAATTCAAAACTTCCAGATGTTATAGAAAAAATAAAAGATGTTACAAGAAAGTATCAAAATGGAGCTTTGGGAATATACACAATGAGACCAGCGATATATATGTATGCTAGCATAATTGCTATTATTGTGTTGGTAGTTATTAAGAAAAACAAGAAATTAATATTAATTATATTACCATCTTTATATAATACACTAAGTTTAATACCATCTATGCCAGTACCATCTACAAGATATGTATATATAACATTTTTAACATTTTGGATTTTAGTTCCATGGTGCGTATATGAAATTGTAAAAGTTATAAAGAATAAAAGAAAAAGTCATGGTAGTGAAAATATTAATACCGGGATATAATGAGGTCTTGAATTATGAAAGATAAAATTTCTAAAATTAAAAGTGTATTAAAAAAAGATGGATTATTAAAAACTTTAAAAAAACTTTGGAAATATTTTATAGCTAGATATGGAAGTAAAATTAATATATTTTCAAATATATATTACAAAGTTAATAAGAAAAAATATGAAGATTTAGTTGAAACTATATTAAAAACAAACTATGACAGGATTATAATATGGAGAAGTAATTTTGGGTGGAATGTTCCATTATTTCAAAGACCACAGCATATTGCAAAAAATCTTGCCAAAGAGAATTGTTTAATATTGTATGAAGTAACTACTATGACAGACAAAGTAAAGGATATAAAGAAAATTTATGATAATTTATATTTAGTTAATTTAAAGAATACTGTAATTAAAAGAATAATTATGGAAAAGGTTAAATTATCAAATAAAAATAAATATATTCAATTTTATTCAACAGATTACAATATTACATTAAATGAATTAAAAAATTATATTGCACAAGGATTTAAAATTATATATGAATATATAGATGATATTAGTCCATTAATAGTAGGAACAAGTGAAGTACCTAAAAATACAATTGATAAGTATAATTATATGTTACAAGATAAAGAAAATGTATTTGTAATTGTTACTGCTGATAAATTAGAAGAAGATGTAATAAAAAAAAGAGGTAAAGAAAAATTAGCTTTTTCATGCAATGGTGTTGATTATGAACATTTTAATAATATAGATTATAACTATAAGTTTGATAAAGATTTTGAAGAAATTCTTCAAAACAAAAATCCAATAATTGGATATTATGGGGCTTTAGCAAGTTGGATGGATTATGATTTAATAAATTACCTAGCAAAAAAAAGACCTAATTATAATATAGTTTTCTTTGGAGTAAAATATGATGATTCGTTTGAAAAGTCAAATGTAAATGAATATAAAAATGTTTATTTTCTAGGTAAAAGGAACTATGATGTTTTACAAAATTATGCTAGTAAATTTAATGTTTGCACAATTCCATTTAAAATAAATGATATTACAAAAGCAACATCACCAGTAAAACTATTTGAGTATATGGCTTTAGGAAAACCTATAGTTACAACAGAAATGAATGAATGCAAAAAATATAAATGTGTAAATATTGCTAAAAACAAAGAAGAGTTTGTTAAGCTGCTAGATAAATCACTTGAATTAGAAAAAAATCAAGAGTATTTGCAACTTTTAAAGAAAGAAGCAAATGATAATACTTGGGATAAAAAAGCAAAAATAATAGTTGAATTATTACAAAAATATGAATAAAGAGTGGAGGTTCTTATTTTGGAAGAATATTGGAACTATATTAAATGGCTTGGAAAATCTTTATATGAAAAAGAAATACAGTTGTTAGGAAATATAGAAGTTGGTTGTATATTTCATGATGAAGTAAATTATAAAATGCTAACAAATAATTTAATAATAATAATAGATTGTAATAGTATACAAGAAACAATATATAAAATATCTAAATA
>USQY01000061.1 GCA_900557045.1 uncultured Clostridium sp. | reverse complement strand
ATTTTTACTTACAAATGATTTTAAAATTTTGGACATTTTCACTTACAAGTCACAATTGTAAATTTTTTTGGGACTAACCTCTTGAAAAAATAAAATGTATATGTTACACTGAATTTAGATTTAAAAAAAACCGCGTTTTTTGTGGGAATTTTTTAAATCTTTTTTTATTTTATAAAAAAGATTGCAAGAAGAAGGGGAGGTAAATTATGCAAACAAAGTACATTTTTGTTACAGGAGGAGTAGTATCAGGGTTAGGAAAGGGAATAACAGCAGCATCTTTAGGAAGATTATTAAAAAATAGAGGTTATAAAGTAACAGCACAAAAGTTTGATCCATATATAAATGTAGATCCAGGTACAATGAACCCTTGTGAACATCGGAGAAGTATTTGTTACAGATGATGGAAGTGAAACAGACTTAGATTTGGGACATTATGAAAGATTTATGGATGAAAATTTATCTAAAAATTGTAGTATTACAACAGGAAGAATTTATTCAGAAGTAATTGAAAAAGAAAGAAGAGGGGATTATTTAGGAAAAACTGTTCAAGTAATACCTCATATTACTAATCAAATTAAAGAAAAAGTGTATAAGTTTGATAACACAGATGTGGATATTGTAATTACTGAAATAGGTGGTACTGTTGGTGATATTGAGAGTTTACCGTTTTTAGAAGCTATAAGACAAGTTGGAATAGAACAAAATGATGAAGATGTAATTTATATTCATGTTACATTACTTCCATATATTTCAGGTTCAAATGAGCTTAAATCTAAGCCAACACAGCATTCTGTGAAAGAATTACAAAGTTTAGGAATTAAGCCAGATATACTAGTTTGTCGTGCTGATGGTACAGTTCCAGAAGGAATGAAAGAAAAAATGGCTTTGTTTTGTAATGTTAAAAAGAAGAATATAATTGAAAATAAAACAGTATCTGATTTATATGAAGTTCCTCTAATGCTAGAGCAAGAAGGATTAGCACAAGTAGTTTGCGAAAAACTTCATTTAGAAAATAAAGAACCTAAAAATGAAAATTGGGAAAAGATGATAAATGACATAAAAAATTTAGATGATAAAAATGTTAATATAGCAATTGTAGGAAAATATGTACAGTTAGAAGATTCATATATATCTGTAATAGAAAGCTTGAAACATGGTGGTTTTGCTAATAATACTAAAGTAAATATTGAATTGGTTAATTGTGAAAAAATATTGAATCAACAAATTGCAAAAGAAGTTTTAGGAAAATATAATGGAATATTAGTTCCAGGTGGATTTGGAAACAGAGGAATACAAGGAAAAATAGAAACAATAAGATATGCTAGAGAAAACAATATTCCATTTTTAGGAATTTGTTTAGGAATGCAAATGGCTGTTATAGAATTTGCAAGAAATGTCGCAAACATAGAAGATGCAAATTCTTCAGAATTAGATGAAAATTGCAAAAATCCAGTAATACATATTATGGAAGATCAAAAAGGAATACATAAAAAAGGTGGAACAATGAGACTTGGTGCATATCCATGCAAAATAAAACCAGAAACTCTAGCATATAAAATATATAGAAAAGATATAATTTCAGAAAGACATAGACATAGATATGAATATAATAATGATTATAAAGATGTATTAGAAAAGAATGGATTAATATGTTCTGGAACATCTCCAGATGAAAGTTTAGTAGAAATTGTAGAAATTCCTTCACACAAATTTTTTATTGCTGGACAATTTCACCCTGAATTTAAATCAAGACCAGACAAACCTGCACCGTTATTTTCAGCATTTATTGAATCAACTATGAAGATTTAGCCACACAAGTTTTGTGAAAATTATGTGAATTTTAAAAAAACATATTGACAATTGGACCATATGGGTGTAAATTATTAGCAGTCTAGTAAATAGACTGCTAATAATTTTGTAATATTATAATTACAACTAGCATAAAATATAATGTTGTAATTAATGAGAGGGAGGTAATTTTAATGTTAAAACCATTATTAGACAGAGTAGTAGTTAAAATGATAGAAGCAGAAGAAACAACAAAAAGTGGAATCATATTAACTGCAAATAGTAAAGAAAAACCACAAATAGCAGAGGTATTAGAAGTAGGACCAGGTGGGAAAGTAGACGGAAATGAAATAGAGGTGATTGTAAAAAAAGGTGATAAAGTTGTTCTAAACAAATATTCTGGAACAGAAGTAAAATACGAAGGAGAAGATTTAATAATAGTTAAACAAAATGATATTTTAGCTATTGTTGAATAGTATATATGTGTGTGTTATATATTCCTGATATAAATTCACATATTATGAAATATTGTAAATCATATAGAAAATACATTAATTAAGAAAAAATATAAATGTCTATTATAAAACATCTATAATAAAGAAAAGATGTATACAATAGAAAAAAGGGAGGTAAATTATAATGGCAAAAGAAATAAAATTTGGTGAAGATGCCAGAAAAAAATTGCTAGATGGTGTAAATCAATTAGCAGATACAGTAAAAGTAACATTAGGACCAAAAGGAAGAAATGTTGTTTTAGATAAAACTTATGGAGCACCACTAATAACAAATGATGGTGTTACAATTGCAAAAGAAATAGAATTAGACGACCCATTTGAAAATATGGGAGCTCGTTTAGTTAAAGAAGTTTCTACAAAAACAAATGATGTAGCAGGTGATGGAACAACAACAGCAACTGTTTTAGCACAAAGTATGATTAAAGAAGGTGTTAAAAATGTTGCAGCAGGTGGAGATCCAATGGCAATAAAAAGAGGTATAGATAAGGCTGTAGATGCAGCTGTTGAAGGATTAAGAAAAATTAGCTCAAATGTAAACGGAAAAGAAGATATTGCAAGAGTTGCAAGCATTTCAGCTAATAATGAAGAAGTTGGAAAATTAATATCAGAAGCTATGGAGAAAGTTTCTAAAGATGGTGTTATTACAATAGAAGAATCAAAAACATCAAATACAGAACTTAATATAGTTGAAGGTATGCAATTTGATAAAGGATATGTATCTCCATACATGGTAACAGATACAGAAAAAATGGAAGCTGTAGTAGATAATCCATATATATTAATTACAGACAAAAAAATAAGCAATATTCAAGAAATATTACCTTTATTAGAGCAATTAATGCAATCATCTGGAAAACTAGTTATAGTATGTGATGATATTGAAGGTGAAGCATTATCAACACTTGTTTTAAATAAATTAAGAGGAGTATTAAATGTAGTTGCAGTAAAAGCTCCAGGATTTGGAGATAAAAGAAAAGCAATGCTTGAAGATTTAGCAATTTTAACAGGTGGTGAAGTTATTACATCTGATTTAGGACTAGAATTAAAAGATACAACAATAGAACAATTAGGTAGAGCTAAACAAGTTAAAGTACAAAAAGACAATACTATAATAGTAGATGGAATGGGAGATAAAACAGCAATTACAGAAAGAGTAAATCAAATAAAATCTCAAATTTCAGAAGAACTAAGCGAATATGAAAAAGAAAACTTACAAGAAAGACTTGCTAAAATAGCAGGAGGAGTTGCGGTAATTGGAGTAGGTGCAGCAACAGAAGTAGAAATGAAAGATAAAAAATTAAGAATAGAAGATGCACTTTCAGCAACAAGAGCAGCAGTAGAAGAGGGAATTGTAGCAGGTGGAGGAACAGCATATGTAAATGTTATTCCAGAAGTAGAGAAAATCTTAGCAGATTTAAAAGAAGACGAAAAAATTGGTGCAAAAATAGTATTAAAAGCATTAGAAGAACCAGTAAAACAAATAGCTGTAAACGCAGGACTAGAACCAGCAGTAATATTAGAAAAAGTAAAACAAAGTCCTGCAGGAACAGGCTTTAATGCTGCAGATGAAATATATGTAGACATGAAAAAAGCAGGAATAGTGGATCCTACAAAAGTATCACGTAGTGCATTGCAAAATGCTGCTTCTATAGCATCTATGGTATTAACAACTGAAAGTATTGTTACAGATAAAAAAGAAAAATCAGGATGTAATTGTGGTGGCGCAAATGATGATCCATCAGCAGCAATGGGTGGAATGTATTAATAATTAATTGAATATAGTAATAAGCCTTTCGAATTCGGTATGTACTTTACTAAATTCGAAGGGCTTGCTTTTTTTAGAAGTAATTGTGCATTGACAATTTATAAAAAGTATCATAAAATAGAAAAAAACAAAAGAAAGGATATGATGCTAAATGAATATATGGCATGACATAAATGGGGAGAGAATAAAAAAAGATGATTTTGTAGCAGTAATAGAAATTCAAAAAAACGGAAGAAATAAATACGAATTAGATAAAGAAACAGGATTTTTAAAATTAGACAGAATTTTATATACAGCCACACATTACCCAGCAAACTATGGATTTATTCCAAGAACTTATGCAGGAGATGGTGACCCATTAGATGTATTAGTAATTTGTCAAGAAGAAATAATACCTTTAACTTTGGTGGAATGCTATCCTATAGGGGTATTAAAAATGATAGATGACAATGCAGAAGATGAAAAGATAATAGCTATATGCAACAAGGATCCATATTTAAATACATATAAAGATATAAACGAATTACCAAGTCATATTATGGAAGAAATAATGCATTTCTTTGAAGTATACAAAACTTTGGAAGGAAAACATACAACAATAGATAAAATGCTTGGAAGAGAGGATGCAGAAAAAATTATTTCAGAGTGCATTGAAAACTATAAAGAAAAATTTGAAAAATAAGAGGTAACAGATGGGCGAAAAAATAATATTTAATTTTCTAGTTATTTCTGCATGTATAATAATACTAACTGTAATATTATTTGTAAAATTTAAAAGAATTAATTTATTAGAAAAAATCAAAATATTAAAATTAAAAACGATGTTATTTTTTAATAAAAACGAAGAAGCTAGAAAATATGCACTAAAGTTAGCAGATAAATATCCTAGAAATTATGCAATTCACAAAATATTAGGTGAATTATATGAAAAAGATGGAAAAATAAATATAGCACTTGATGAGTATATACGAGCAGTTGAATTGAATGAAAAAGATTATAAAACTCAGTATAAAGTAGCATTTTTATTAGAAAAAAGTGAAAAAAAAGATGAAGCAATAATAATGTTACAAGATTTGTTGAAAATGAAACCAGATTATTTTGAAGCAACCAGACTATTAGGAAATATATTGTATGATGAGGAGAGATTTAAAGAAGCGGTTTCAGTATATATGGACTCTTTAAAATATAATCCTACTAGATATGAATTATATTATGATTTAGGAATGGTATTTACTAGACTTAATGATTTTCAAAAAGCAAAGGAATATTATGAAAAAGCTGCACAATTAAATACTTATTTATATAATGGAGAATACAAATTAGCGCTTATAGCCATGATACAAGGTGAATTAGATGAAGCTAAAGATTATTTTATATCTTGTTTACAGTCTGAGGATTTAGAAGGAATGGCATATTACTATTTAGCACAAATATCGTTAATACAAGGAGAAAATGATAAGGCTTTATATTATATAAATATAGCATTAGAGTTGGATAAAAAATTAGAGAAAAAAATAGTTAAACAACCACTATTTTTACCAATACAAGAAAAAATTAAAATTCCTAATGAACCTAGAAAAATAAAAATTAAACTTTCAAAAAAAGAAAGAAAGACTAATAAATATTTAGAAGAAATGTATAATTTAGTAGATTCATTAAATGGTGGAAAAAGTGCTATATATGATGATGAAAATCAAATAGAACAAGATAAAAATCAGGAATTACAAAATGAAAAAGAAAGAGAATAAATAGGAATAATAACTAGCAAAAGTAAATAGAAAGAATAATTACCTATTAGAAAAAATATATTTGTAATAGGCTATAAAAAGAAAGGGTTGAAATTATGAATATAGGTATAATAGGTGGAGATTCTAGAACAGTTCAATTAATTAAATTTTTAGAGAAGGATAAAAAGCAAATTGTTTTATATGGTTTAGACAATTGTGAACAATTGAAAAATTTTAATCATGAAAAAAGGTTGGAAGGTGTATTATCGAAATCAGATACAATAATAACTTCAATTCCATTATCTAAAGATGGTAAATTTGTTAATGCAGTATTTTCTGATAAAAAAATTGAGGTTCGAGATATATTTGAAAAATCAAAAAATAAAAAAATAGTAACAGGAAATATTACTAATGAAATACAAAGTTATATAAAAATTATAAATGAGGAATTAATTCAAAGTTCAGAATGTTTAAAAAATGAAAATAATTCTATAAATGATAAAAAATATAAAGCAATAAAAGATATTAATCAAAATGAAATAATAGATATTTTAAAACAAGAAGAACTTACAGTATTAAATTCAATTCCAACAGCAGAAGGAGCTATTCAAATTGCTATGGAAAAAAGCTTAAAAACAATTCATAATAGTAAATGTTTGGTATTAGGTTTTGGAAGAATAGGAAAAATTTTATCAAAAATGTTATTAGGAATTGGAGCACAAGTATATTGTGAAGCAAGAAAGCAATCAGATATTGCTTGGATACAGGCGTATGGATATAATGCTATTTGTTTAGAAAAATTAAATGAGAATTTAGATAAATTTGATTTTATTTTTAATACAATTCCTTATTTAATATTAGATAAAAATAATCTGAAATTAATAAAAAAAGACTGTTTATTAATTGACTTAGCATCAAAACCAGGAGGAATAGATTTTGATGAGGCAGATAGATTACAGCTGCAAACTGTATGGGCACTAGCACTTCCAGGAAAAGTAGCACCTGAAACAGCTGCAAAATATATTTATGAAATTGTAAAAGAATTATAATTATAAGAAAGGATGATAAAAATGAACATATATATGCAATCAATTATTTTAGGAATAGTGCAAGGATTAACAGAATTATTACCAATATCTAGTTCAGCACATTTAACTTTAATACCATGGATATTTAATTGGAGTGGTTTATCTGAATCATTTGATGTAGCATTGCATTTTGGAACATTATTAGCAATAGGATTGTTCTTTTTCAAAGATTGGATTGAATTAATAAAAGGTGGATATAAATTAGCAGTAAAAAAAGAAAAGTCAACAGAAGGAAGAATGTTCTGGTATATAGTTTTGGCAACAATACCAGGTGGAATAATAGGATTCTTATTAGATCATTTTTTAGAAAACGCATTAAAAGCACCATTAATTATAGCAACTGCTTTAATTGTTATGGGTATAATTTTATATGTGGTTGATAAAAATTGTAAATCAAAAATAAGCTATGAAAAAATGGGATTAAAAGAAACTTTTTTAGTAGGTTTATCACAAGCATTAGCCTTTATTCCAGGTGTATCAAGATCAGGTGTAACAATGACAACAGCAAGAATACTAAAAGTAGATAGGGAATCAGCAGCTAAATATTCTTTTATGCTATCAGCGCCTATAGTACTTGCTGCAACAATTTTTAAATTTAGTAGTTTTACATTAAGTTTAGAATTTTTTATTGGTGTTATAACAAGCTTTTTAGTAGGTGTAGGAGTTATTAAATTTTTATTACAGTATTTGAAAAAAGGAAGTTTCAAGGTTTTTGCTATATATAGGGTAATTGCTGGATTGGCAGTAATATTAATATATTTTTTAAAGTAAAATTTTTATATGTGTAAGTAGTAAGGGAGAGTGTAAAATATATGAAAAAAAATACATTAGTATATGCAATGTTATTTATATTAATTGGTTTGATTTTTCTTACAATAATTATGGCAGTGTTAACCGGAGAAAATGGATTGATAAGTCAAGAAAAAGAAAAATATAATAATACTCATGTTGAGGAAATTGAAGAAAAAAATGGAAATAATGTGGTTGTAGTTAAAAAATAATTATTATATATCTAAACTATATTTTATTTTTATAATTTACTTAAAAATTATTGGACATAGTTTCTATATAGGTCTAAGACATGAAAAAATTTTTTCATGTCTTAGACCTAGTTTCCATATAAATGGTAAAATTAAGTGACGCACTTTGAAATAAAAATAGACACATAAGATT
>USQY01000060.1 GCA_900557045.1 uncultured Clostridium sp. | reverse complement strand
GTTCTGGAAGAAAAAGCAGAGGCTTTAAAAACTGAGCTGACAGATATTTCCAATGGAAATATCTCAATAAAAATTGGGGACGCTGATTTTGAGGACTTTTCTTCTGTAAAAAAATAAATTTTAAGAAAATTATAAAATAAAAAAGGATTTTTGCGTTTAATTAAGTATATATAACTGTAAAGCATAAATATAAAATTAAAATTGAAGAAAAATATAAAATAGTTGATATATCTATTTTTAAAGGGAATGACACAAAAAATTTTTCTGAAACTTATTTAATTTCTATATATTGTGTGGATAAAAATAAATATAAAGAAAATATGAGTATATACAATGAAGTGTTTAAATGTAATTTAAAAAGACTAAAAACTATTGATAATCAAATAAAAGAGATATTTAAACAAGAAAGTGAAAAAGTTGTAGAAATAAATAATATTCCTCAAAATAATAACAATACTAGCATAAATGATTTATATTGTAAAATGCTAAAATCTATTAACAATAAAAATAAAAATGATTTATCACAATTAAAATCTAACAGAAATAAGAATATGAATAAAGAATTTCAAGTCAAGAAAAATTATGAATTTATTAAAAACAAATTATTAAAAAAAGCTGATGTAGATTATGTGGATGAGCTTTTAAAAATAAAAAACAATAAAACAATTAAAGGATATATAAAAAAAGGTAAAAAATTTAAAAAGGTAAAAATCAAAAATTATATTGATAAAATTTTTAAAAATAACAGTTCTTCAATAGTTATTATAAACTGTACTGAAAATAAAATCATAGATGAATATATTAAAATTTTAGAAAGTATAAAAAGTACAATTATAGTAATTTCGTCAATGGGGCAAATATATCCTGAAAATGTTGTTGTAATGCAATCAATAAGCAAAGCTTTTAAATTAGTAAAAGGTTACAAAGTTATATATATTAGCGATAAAAATGAGACAATAAATAATGAAGATATAATAAAAATTAATGTTAATGAAATAAAAAATGTAACTAAAGAAAATGTTATAAATAAAATTTTAGAAAATAAACAAGGCTTATTAGCTTTCTCAAATTTAGATCATATAAATAGTGTAAAGGTACTAACTGGTACATTTTTCAATTTTAATGGTAGCAATTATTATTCTGGAGGTGCAGAAAGATATTTAATTGATTTACATGAAGTTTGCAAACAATTAGGAATGAAATTAAGAATATATCAAAAAGCTAATTTTGAATTTTTTAGATATTATAATGAAATAGAAGTTGTAGGAATTTCAAATAAAAAAGAAGTTTATAATTATGAACATGAACAAAATATGGGAATTTTAGAAAAATATAATTCTATTTCTAAAAACAAAACTAAACTTAATATTTATTCATCATTTTTGGAATGTTATGGAAATGCAATGTATCCATCAATTGGAGTAAGCCACGGAGTAGCTTGGGATTATAAGAAAAACAAATATAATAAAGAGAGTTTTAAAGATAAAAATTGGATTATAGAAGCAGCAATTTCTTGTGATAAATTGGTGTCTGTAGATACTAATACTGCTAATTGGTTTCAGACAATAGATTATAATTTAGGAAATTCTACAGAAGTAGTTCCAAATTATGTAGATGTAAATGAATTTACTCCAAATGTATATGAAAAAGATAGTTCTAATTTTGTAATATTATATCCAAGAAGATTATATGAAGCTAGAGGTATGTATTTATTATTAAATATTACTGATGATTTATTAAAAAAATATAGTAATATTGAGATACATTTTGTAGGTAAAGGTTTTAAAGAGGATACAGACAAGATACAAGAAAAGATAGATAAATGGGGAAAACAAAGAATAAAAATGTACAATTGTCCTCCTGAAAAGATGTATCAAGTATATAAAAATGCAGACATATCTATAATTCCTACATTATATAGTGAAGGAACAAGTTTATCATGTTTGGAAGCTATGTCAACAGAAAATGCAGTAATAGCAACAAGAGTAGGTGGATTAACAGATTTAATAATAAACAATTATAATGGTAAATTAATTGAACCAAATAAAGAAAGTTTATATTCTGCAATTATTGATTTTATAAATAATCCGGAGTTAATGACAAAATGTAAGAAAAATGCAAGAGAAGTTGCTAAAGAATTTAATAAAAACATATGGATTGAAAAATGGAAGAAGATTATTAAAAGTAACTCTAAAAGGATAGATATGCAAGAAAATATTTATTACAATGTTGTTATGATATATGTTTCAGATAAAAATTTGCAAAATAGTAGAATAAAAGAAATAATATTAGAAAAATTGATGGAAAATAATTTAGTATATATAGTGAATAATAATGTTGATGAAAGAGAAAGTTATGGAAGATTGCAATATATAAAAGAAAGTGAAGATTTATATAGAATTCCAAACCTAGTATTAGTTGACAAATATTATGAAAATAAGGATAATGTAAAAGGAGAATATCTAGAAATTTGAAATAGTAGATTTTTAGATTATATAGGAGAAGAAAATGGAAAAGGAAAAAATATTAGGATTTGATGTTTGCAATTGTAATGAACAAGAATTAATACAAGATATTATGGAAGATTATAACCAAAATAATCAAATTATGATTGCTAACATAAACCCTGAAATTATAATTAATAATTACAAAGATGAAGCATATATACATAATTTAAATGACCAAAAATATCAAATTCCTGATGGAATTGGAACAGTATTAGCATCAAAAATAAATAAGGGTAAAATTAAAAATAGAATTGCAGGAATTGATTTTATGTATAAAATAATAGAAGTAACTATTAAATATAATTCTAAAATTTTTTTATATGGTGCTAAACCAGGTATTGCAGAAGCGGCTAAAAAAGAATTAGAAAATGACTTTAATAATATAAATATTGTAGGAACTTGTAATGGTTATGTAGATGAAGAAGTAGCAATTCAAATGATAAATAACAGTAATCCGGATATAGTGTTTGTTGGCTTAGGAAGTCCTAAACAAGAAAACTTTATTATTTCAAATATGGACAAACTAAGTAGCGTAAAAATTTTTATGCCAGTTGGAGGAAGCTTTGATGTTGTTAGTAAAACATTAAAAAGAGCCCCAAATTGGATTATAAAGATGAATTTAGAGTGGTTATATAGATTACTAAGGCAACCTAAGAGAATATTTAGACAATTAAAATTGATTACATTTATGAAAAGTGTTGTATTAGAAAAAATAAAAGAAAAAGGAGAGAGTAAAAAATGCCAAAAATCAAAGTAATGACAGTATTTGGTACAAGACCAGAAGCTATAAAAATGGCTCCATTAGTAAAAGAATTAAAATCAAGAAAGGAAATTGAATGTATAGTATGTGTAACTGCACAACATAGACAAATGTTAGATCAAGTACTAAATACATTTGAAATAACACCAGATTATGATTTGAATATTATGCAACAAGGACAAACTCTATCAGATATAACATCAAAAGCACTAAAAGGATTAGAAGAGGTTATAAAAGAAGTACAACCTGATATTGTTTTAGTACATGGTGATACAACTACAACTTTTGCAGGTGCATTAGCATCTTATTATTGCCAAGTTGATGTAGGACATGTTGAAGCAGGCTTAAGAACATGGAACAAATACTCACCATTTCCAGAAGAAATGAATAGACAAATGGTAGGAGTAATTGCAGATATGCATTTTGCACCAACAGAAAATAGTAAAAATAGTTTACTAAAAGAAGGTAAAAAAGCTGAAAATATTTTCGTAACAGGTAATACAGCAATCGATGCTTTAGCAACTACAGTAAATAAAGAATATTCAAATGAAATTTTTGATTGGGTAGGAAATAACAGATTGATTCTTATAACAGCACATAGAAGAGAGAATCTTGGAGAACCAATGAGAGGAATGTTTAAAGCAATAAAAAGAATTTTAGATGAATTTGATGATGTAAAAGCTATATATCCTGTTCATTTAAATCCAAAAGTAAGAAATGTTGCTAATGAAGTATTAGGTGATGATGAAAATATCAAATTAATAGATCCACTAGAAGTAATAGATTTTCATAATTTTTTAGCTAAATCATATTTAATATTAACAGATAGTGGTGGAATACAAGAAGAAGCACCTTCACTTGGAAAACCTGTTTTAGTGCTTAGAGATACAACAGAAAGACCTGAAGGAATTGATGCTGGCACATTGAAACTTGCAGGTACTGATGAAGAAACTATTTATAGAATGACTAAAGAATTGTTAGAAAACAAAGAAGAATATATGAAAATGAGTAAAGCTTCAAATCCTTATGGAGATGGAAAAGCAAGTAAAAGAATTGCAGATGCAATTATAAAAAGATATTTAAATAAGTAAATTTAAAGAGAGGTAAAGTTTATGTGGGGAGACATATCAATAGCGTTCCTACTAGCATTTATAACAGCATTTGTAGTAACACCATACACAATAAGGCTAGCAAATAAAGTAGGTGCAATAGACATACCAGAGAAAAGAAGAATAAATGAAGAACCAACACCACGTTTAGGTGGTATTGCAGTAATAATTGGATTTCTTGTATCATGCATATATTTACTAACAATAATGACACTAGAAAAAACATTCAATCCATTTGGAGAAGAACAATATTTTCATAAATTAATAGGACTATTATTAGGAATAATAATTCTTGCAATATTTTGCTATATAGATGATGTAAAAGGTCTTCCTGCTCTAGTAAAATTACTAGGACAAACTATAGCAGCAGTAGTGGTAGTTTCCTTTGGAACTAAAATAGATAATCTTACAATACCATTTCTAGAACATACATTAGATATAAACAATAGTATATATATCTACATTTTATCAGTAGGTTGGATAATAGGTATAACAAATGCAATAAACTTAATAGATGGTTTAGATGGTTTATCATCTGGAATAACATTAATATCATGCTTTTCACTAATAATAGTATTTACAATGAACGAATCTCCAATTATTGCAATAATACTAATAACAGCTTTAGCAGGAGCAATTGTTGGATTTTTACCTTACAATTTCAATCCAGCTAAAACATTCATAGGTGATACAGGAGCACAATTCCTAGGCTTTTCACTAGCTGTAATATCAATATTAGGAACAGCAAAAACATATACATTATTAGTTTTAATTTCGCCTCTAATAATATTAGCTCTTCCAATATGTGATACATTATTTGCAATAATCAGAAGAATAATAAAAGGTCATTCAATAAAAGCAATATTTGCACCAGATACTGGTCATTTACATCATAAATTAATGAAAATAGGATATACACAAAAACAAGCAGTATTAATACTTTACGGAATTAGTGCATGCTTAGGTATGTTTGCAATTATTCTTTTGGAAAGTGGAATTTGGAAAGCACTTTCTTTTGCATTAATGGTTATCGCTATAATAGCTGTAGGTTACAAAGATTTTTTCAAAGTTAAAGTAAATAAGGCTAAAAGAAGTAAAAACAATACGAACAATACGAATAAATAGAATAAACATTACATTTACATGAAAGGGAGGAACATAAAGCAATGCAAGAAGATAGGTTAATGAAACCAGGTCTTGAAAATTTTAATGAACAAAATTTAGAAGTTTCATTAAGACCTCAACTATTAAATGAATATATAGGTCAAAGCAAAGTAAAAGAAAATATGAAAATATATATAGAAGCAGCTAAAAAGAGAAATGAAGCCTTAGACCATGTTCTACTATATGGACCTCCAGGACTTGGAAAAACTACACTTGCTAATATAATAGCAAATGAAATGAATTCAAATATAAAAGTTACATCAGGTCCAGCTATAGAAAAGGCAGGAGATTTAGCAGCCTTACTTACAAATTTACATGAATCAGATGTATTATTTATAGATGAAATACATAGATTAAATAAAAATGTCGAAGAAATATTATATCCAGCATTAGAAGATTTTAGTTTAGATATTATAATTGGAAAAGGCCCAACTGCAAAATCAATTAGAATTAATTTACCTAAATTTACACTAATAGGAGCAACAACAAAAGCTGGAACATTATCAACTCCATTACGAGATAGATTTGGAATTGTTGATAGACTAGAACTGTACACTACAGATGATCTTGCTATTATAGTAAAGCGTTCAGCCAAAATATTAGATATAGAAATAGATGATGAATCAGCACAAGAAATAGCAAGACGTTCAAGAGGAACACCAAGAATTGCAAACAGATTATTAAAAAGAGTAAGAGATTATGCAGCAGTTTTAGGAGATGGAAACATAGAAATTAAAGTGACCAAAACAGCTCTAAATCGTCTTGAAATAGATGAAATGGGACTAGATGAAATTGATAGAAAATTGTTAGATGTGATGATTACAAAATATGCTGGAAGACCAGTAGGAATAGACACATTAGCAACAACAATTGGAGAAGAAGTTGAAACATTAGAAGATGTATATGAACCATATTTAATTCAAATAGGTTTTATTGCTAGAACAGTAAGAGGAAGAATACCTTTACCAGCTGCGTATGAGCATTTGGGGTATGCTAAAGAGAACGGAACTTTTTGAGAAAAATTGCCAAAAGAAACAAAACTTTTTGAAAAAAGTTCTGTTTCTTCTGGCAACTTCTAGTAAATTTTTGTAAATTCAATTTCATTTATAGTAACAAACTCAATTAGTTTTTCTACATATTTTTTAAAATCCTCATCACTTAGTTGTTTAACTTCATTAATTATATTTTGCACATATTTACTTGAACTGAATTCAGGATATATTCTTCCATTTCTTTTAAAAGATTCTAAATGAAAAATTATATCTTTATTTCTTTTATCATCTGGAAATATTTTCATTACTGCTAGAAAAAGTATTTCTTTCATTTCTTTTTTTATTTTAAAAGTATTTATTTCATTAATAATTTCTAAACAATTTTTACTTTTAGAAATTCCTGGTTGTATTTTCCCTGCAAAAATAACTTTTCTATCCATTTTTGCCCTCCTAATTATTTATATACTATATATTTCATTATAGCATTTGAGGTTGAAAAAGTAAATAGTTTTGTAAAATTATGTAACCATACTCACTATTACATACTGTACGCAACTTGAGAGTAATCTCGTAATACAATATCCATTTTGTAATTACATAATACTAACTTTTGGATGAAGAATTGTAAAAGCAATAAATGTTATTAACAATATATTCTGAAATCAACATCAGGAAAAATACAATCACGTTCTTCAATAACACTTAAAAAATTCTCATCAATATCAATGCCATTAACAAGCTCATTATAAAACCTATTAAATCTACCAACATGATCTTTAATTCTCTTTTTGGCATAGTCTACCATAGTTCCGTTAGTAATAATAAAAAGCCAATCACTACTTTGTGCAAGCAACACTTCACGTGCACATTGATTTAAAACACGAATTTTTAAAGGATTTGTTTCACTGTAAAATGTATGAGCAAGTTCAACCATTTTTTCACCAATATGATGCAAATGTCTATGAACATAATCATTTGAACCATTAAGCCAAACTTCACTATAACCATTTGCACCCCAACTAGAACGGCAAGGTGTACATTCTTGCATAATAGGATATTTTTCAATATATTCACTAGGTGTAATCAGCTCAAAATTTGATTTATTATAATAAATTTTTTTAAACAAAATATATAACCAATAAGGTCCTTCATACCACCAATGACCATATAGTTCAGCATCATAAGGACATAATATAATAGGGGGATTTTGTGTTGATTTAGCAACATGTTCAATTTGTGCTGTTCTACTATCGAAAAAGTGACCAGCTTGTTTTTCAGCAGAATCTTTTGCCCATTCAATATTATAATAATCTTTATTGTCAGTTTTTCCAGTAATACGATGATATTTAATTCCTGTATGAACTCTAACTCCATTTGATGCAATATATGGCTTAATATAATCATAATCAGCTTCATATCCAATATCTCTATAAAATTCTCTGTAATTAAAATCACCAGGATATCCATCAACAGAACTCCATACTTGTCGTGATGATTCAATATCTCTACCAAAAGCTATAACACCATTTGGAGAAACAATAGGTGCAAAAGTTCCAAAAAGGGGAGCAGGGTCTGCATATAAAATTCCATGTGATTCTGTAATTATATATTCAATTCCAAATTCTTTTAAATATTTGTCTGCTTCAGGAATATAGCCACATTCAGGCATCCAAATACCCTTTGGTTTCCTTCCTAAATATTTTTCATAAGTTTGAACACCAACAGCAATTTGAGCCTTTACAGTTTGTTCTGTTGTATATAAAATAGGGAAATAGCCATGTGTAGCACCACATGTTATAATTTCAAGAACTCCTATATCTTGAAAATATTTAAACCCTTGAATTAAATTACAGTTATATTTATCCTTGAAAATATGCAAGTCATTTGAATATCTATTATAATAATATTTTGCTAAATTATTTACTCTTTCATCATATGAAGTTCTTTCAATTTCTTTTTTTGCTAATTCAATATGCTTTTCTAGATATTTAATATAACGTTCTTGTAATAATTTATTGTCAAGCATGCTTAGAAGAGGGGGAGTGAGAGACATTGTAATTCTAAAATTTACATTTTCATTAACAAGCATTTCAAAATTTGTCAACAAAGGAATATATGTTTCAGAAATTGCCTCAAAAAGCCATTGCTCTTCTAAATAATCTTCACTTTCAGGATGGTGAATAAAAGGCAAATGAGCATGAAGAACAAAACATACATATCCTTTGGTAGAATTATTATTCAAGTAAGAATTCACCTTTTTTATGCTGTTACAATTCTCATGGATAGCACAAGCTGCATTTGTAGTAGAATTAGTAGTTTGATTCATTAATCTTCAGTCCTTGCATAATATATTTAGGTTTTTAAATAAGTTTTTACCTATAAACTTTATAGTAGTTTATATATAAAATATAAAGTGAATAAAATGCACATTATGTTTTATATAAAATAATATAAAAAATGAAGCATAGGCAAAATGTTCAAATATAAATGTATAATGCTAAAAGTAACAAAACATCTTAACTATGCTTACAAATGTTTCATGTATTAAAATTGTATATTAATTTTGATATTTCTATGTTATCTTCAGCTTTTATTACAACCGTATTGTTAACCCTATCCATATATACTACTGGTATATTATCTCCACTGTTAATTTC
>USQY01000059.1 GCA_900557045.1 uncultured Clostridium sp. | reverse complement strand
TTTAAGTGATGATAATCTAACTTTAAGAGTTTTAATTTCTAAATCTTGGTGCATATTTTCATATTCTTTATTCAGCAATTCTTTTTCCATACTATCATATGTATCCTTAGGTACAACTGTATAGTTTTTGTATCGTTCATCCTCTTTTGAGGCAAAATATATCAAAAATAATAACATAATAGCAATTATGAATAATGCTACAAATAACATAACAAACAAAACTTTATCTAATCCACTCATTTGAGCATATGAAAATGGTTTATTTTTATTTAATACCAAAAAATACAATTCAAGTATCCCACATAAAACAAAATTTACAGCAAATATAATAGTAAATATATAATTTATCTGTTCTTACTTTTTTTGTTATATTTACTTCTTCTATTTTATTCTCATATAAACTATTCTTCTATTACAGTAATATTTCTTTCAAATTTAGTATTATCACTGCTATTTTCACTCAAATATGTTGCAAATTGTGGAGACTCATCATCTGTATTTTCAAGTACATAATTCCCCTCATTATCATAGATATATGTTATATCTACTCCAAATTTATGAACACTAATTTTCTTAAAAATTATACCATTTTTCAAAAATGTTAATAAATCGTAGTAACTAAAAACATCATCAGATAATAGTTCTACTTTATTTTCTTTACTTATAATTGCAGTTTTTAATTTATTAAGCATACCTACTTCTTCTTTAATTTTGTTATATTGATTTGATATTTTTCCATCAATTTCTTCTATTTCCTTTTTTACTTTGTTTTTTTGTGACTTAAAAATACAATCATCTAATTGTTCAAGTAATTGTTTTCGATATTCTTTGAAAATTTCTAATTGACTCTCTAATATTCTTATCCAACCATTAGAATCTTCAATTTGATGCCAAATACATAAATTTATTACTTTTTCAATCAAATCATCATCTTGAAGTTTGTTGACATCTCTCTTCATTTCTTCTTTTTTTTTCATAAATTTCCTCCGTTATTGTACTGCTATAACTATTATATCACATTTTTCTCGGTATTCCCCACCAAATTCAAATATTCCCACAAATAATGGGAAAATTAATTGAGAAGGTGGTAATATGAAATTCGAAAAAATGAAAGAAATAAGGGAAAATAAAGAATTAAAACAATGGCAAATTGCAAATGAATTGAAAGTTGATAGAAGCACATATGCTGGATGGGAAACAGGGAAAGACACTATTCCTTTAAGAAAACTTTATGAATTGAGTAATTACTATAAAATAAGTATTGATTATATAACTGGCTTATCTAAAAAAAATAATTATATTTACTCTGGTGACTCAATTGATTTGAATAGAGTTGCAAAAAATTTAAGAAAATTGAGAATTGATAATAATTTAAAACAAAGAGATATATTTAATATGTTAAATATCGCTTCCTCAAGTTATTCAGTATATGAAACTGGACAAATACTAATACAAACATCTTTTATATACCAAATAGCCAAAAAATACAATTCATCTATTGATGAAATTATAAAAAGCAATGACTAAATATTTTCATTGCTTTTTAGTTCTATGTAATATTGGGTTTTTATCATTTGACAAACTATTATCATCACCTAAGTTTATTAAACCCACTCTTGCAAAATCTTTATATGCTGAAATTTGTAGTTGTGAAAATTTACAACTTTTTTCATCAAGTAGTCGTTCAAATATAGTAGTATATTCCATTAAACTTGGCATTTTATCAAACTTATTTAATACTGTTAATAACTCCTCGGATAAGTTTTCATTAAAGTTACCTTCAATTTGATAACCAACATCATCTCTTAAAAATAAACTATAAAAACTATAATCATCTGTAATTAACCTTCCGAATTTAAATCCATATTCTTGACTTGTCCTTGTATATCCTATATTTTCTAATGTTAACAAAAACTTTTTGGCCAATGAAATATCATAAGTTCTTTCATCATCATTTGATATTTTTGTAATTTTTAACCAGTCTTTTCTGTCTGTTGAATCTGAATAAAATAGAAACATATTGTTTTCTTCATCAGTACAACATAATAAAATTTTTTCATTCTCATTATCACTTATAATATCAAATAATTCTACATCGATCTTTTTGCTAAATTTTCCTAACAAACTTAATGAAGTAATAATTCTTGAATATATTTTAGGTTTAGATTTCATATTTAATAATAATGAGTTTATTCTTTCATCCTCAGAATATAAGTCAAACTTATTTTTTGCTTTTTTCTTTTCCATTATTCATCCCCCTGCAATTTTTTTACTTTATCTATTATTGCCTGTAATGTTTCAACATTTATTGCTTGATTTTTATCACACAATGATTCATCTGGTTTATCGTGAACTTCAATTATTAATCCATCACATCCAGCAACAACAGATGCCAATGACATAGGTTCAATCATATAACGATTCCCAGAAGCGTGACTAGGATCAACAAAAATTTTATGCTTTGTGTTATTTTTAATATACGGAACTGCTTGAATATCTAGGACATTTCTTGTTGTTGTGTCAAAACTTCTTATTCCCCTTTCACATAAAATAACCTTATCTTCATTACTTATATATTTTGCAGCATTAATCCATTCGTTATATGTGGCACTTAAACCTCTTTTTAATAATACAGGTTTTGAATAATGGCTTAATTCTTTTAATAACTCATAATTATACATATTTCTACTACCAATTTGTATAATATCAATTTTATCTGCATATTTTCTTACCTGTTCTATTGTCATTAATTCGGTAACAATTGGTAAGCCAGTTATTTCCTTAGCTTTTAAAAGATATTCTATTCCCAAATCTCCCAATCCTTGAAAACTGTCTGGGTTAGTTCGTGGTTTAAATGCACCGCCTCTTAAATAATCAACACCAATTTGTTTTAGTTTTATGGCAATTCTAACTATTTGTTCCTCAGATTCAACTGCACACGGTCCCGCAATGATTGTAACCTTTTTCATCATTTGACCCCCTATCAAATTTTTTTATTGCATTTTATTATTTTTAAACCATTCAGCAAAATCGTATTTAGCAGTACCCCAAAATTTTGCTTCATAATCTCTATCTTTTTCTCTTAATTCGCTTAATGTTTCTGTTTCCCCATCTGGAATATAAAACTTATCGTGCCATCTTCCCAAATTACCTCTTGCTTCTGTTGCTATTGTACCAGTTCCACCACCAGTAAATATAACAGGTTCTTGTCCTGGCTCACAATAAGCAAAACAATCTTCTAATCTTGCCTTTCTATTAGTTTCGTTTTTGAATAATTCCAAAAACTTATCAACACCAATTTGCTTATCAAAATATGCATTATAAGGACCAGGTAGACCTCCTAAAGCATCTATATATAAACCAGAATCTGATTTAATACAAGGTCTGCCTAATTTTTCACAAGCATATTTTACACTAAATGCAACTACTTCTTTGCAACTTTTTGCTTGTATTTCAATGATTTCAAAATCAGGATTTTTAATCTCAATATCAAATCCATACATATCTTTAAAAATATGTTGTGCCTCCTCAAATTTTCCCTTATTACCAGTTAAATATATTGGTTTTTCCATTTTTATCATCCTCCAACTCTATTATACCATATATTTTTATTATCTTATTAATTTTCTGCAATTTGCATAAGGAATATCGTTATCAGTCACTCCCCACGGATTTTCTAGAAATTTTTCCCATACTTCTGCATAGGGTTCTTCATCAAAGTGTTTTGCTAAATTTTCCAAATTATAGTATGGTAATATCTCCAATGGATTAATAGTATTATTTTCTCCAGAATGACTAGTATCAAATTTTCTCACTTCAAAATGTAAATGAGGTATTCTTGAACCACCAGAGCAACCACTTAAGCCAATTATTTGGCTTTGTTCTATTTGTTGACCAATTTGAACTAAAACTTCTCTCAAGTGTGCATAGACTAATCTTCTACCATTTCTATCCAATATTTCAACCTTGTTGCCATATCTTTCATTCCATTTTGCACTTCCAGATATGATCTTTTCGTCTAACCCAGCTGATACAACAACTCCTTCAATTGATGCTTTTACTGGAGTAAGAGTTTGTGCAGTAATATCAAATCCAGAATGAAATCTAGGCTTTCCAAGTATCATATGCACTGTCCTTAAACCATATCTGTCGTGTTCCAAGACTTTATATTGTGGTTCAATAGGCCAAATATAATTATTTTCCATTTTTAGGCTCCTTTCTTAATTTTTTTATCTCACAATTAGTTAAATGGCTATCTATTTTTTCTTCAAAACTATCATTATTACTGAAACGATAATAATAATCAACCATATCACCATCTAGTGCCATTTCCCTTAATTTTGTAAGCCCACTATTTAACTCATTTTGTAAATAGTTTTTAAAATCTTCAAATGAAATATTTTTCTTCTCTCTTGCTAAATAATTTTTATATAATAATTCTTGCGTTGCATCTACATATAAAATACTAAAATCTTCTATATTCAAATGTTGAATAGTAAATGCTATTCCTTCTAATGTTCTAAATCCAATTAGGATAAATTTATCGCATTCATCATTAGACATTATTTTACCTATTTCATTTGAAATCAATTGAGAAGTAATATCCTTTCCATACTGAACTTCTAACTTTTTTACCCAATCTCCCATTGAAGTATCTGGATCCATTTCTTTATGTATTCTTCTCATAATTGGTCCAGTATCGATCATTCCAATATTTTTATTTTTTACAATATACTCTCTTGATGAGTATGTTTTTCCACTTGCGTGTGGTCCAACCAAAAACAATACTTTTTTCACTAAAACCTCCTATTTTTTTTAATATATTTTTTTGTTTCCGAAAATTCATTGATTCTATACATATTGTCGCATAGTACTCTGTCAATATTGTATTCGTTAGTCATCAATAGACTCTTTATTCCATACTGATTAGCTTTTGAACAATTATCAAAAGAATCATCTATTAAATATTCAATTCCATTTTCAAAACAAAATTTTCCTTTATTACTAACTTGCATAAATATTTTGTCATAAGGCAAATTATTTTTTACTAACAATTCTATAATTTTCTTTTCCAAATCAGCATATGTATCTTCTGTCTTTGCGGTAATAAAATATATTAAATATCCCAATTCTTTAAAATATTGTAAAGTATCAACTACTCCCTTTTTTACTGGTGACGAAAATGTTATTTCTTGTCCATAACACTCCCAAAATTCTTTCTTTTCCTCTTTAGACCAGCCATATATATCTTCTGGCAAATATAAATGTTTTTCCTCACTCGGTTTATTATTTGAATGTTCTAGGTTGAATTGTTTTGCTTGTTTTATTAAAGAAGGCCAAACATCTATAATAGTATCCGCTATATCAATCCCAATCTTACTCATTTACATCCATCTTTACTTCATCATATTTGTTATATAATTCCAATAAATAATCACATACTTCTGTGTTTTTAGTAATTACATTTTTAGCAATCATATTACAATATCCACACGAGTTACAATTGCCTGTACACTTATTATCTATAAAGAATGTTATAAAATTATCAAGTTTTTTATTATCAATATATATATGTCTCTCACATTCTCTTTGTCTTCCTAACCCTCTAACTCGTCTAATTTCTTCATATATTTCTTTTCTACTATTAACACTTTGCCTTTGTAATTTCAAAACATCTTTTGCTACTACGCCGTGTCCTTGTATTAAATCTAACAAATTACCTTCATATTTTCTATCAGTATAGGCTTTCACCCTTTTCACCAATTCCTCAGTTGGAAAACCTCTTTCAGTAATTTTAAAATGTTCTATACCAATATTTTCGTAAAATTTAATATCCTCAGGCCTAACCCACGGTGATCTAATATATTCTTCAATATTTTCTAATTCTTTTTTTTGACAATAAAACAAACTCCAATCTTCATAAGAATTACTATTTTTATCTTTATTCGAGGCGTGAGATAAGCCAGTTGTATGTGTATATATCATAGGGCAATTTTTTAAACAACTATTTGTTACTAAAATCTCTATTTTAGCTGTTTTTAAATTATCAACCATATATTTTAGTGTCTTAAAATCTCTATTTACTTTTACAAAATCTACACATAAGTAATCTGCACCAAGGTCTTCCCAGTATTTTGCTTTTGTGTAAGAGTCAATACAAGCAAATGTTGAAACTCTAACTTTAAAATCTTCTTTAAAATATTTTTTTACAAACATTAAAATGTACGGATTAGTTATTGTCAAGGCGTTAACGCCTATATTTTTTAAATATTCTAAAAACATTTTGAATTCAGATTGCCACGCTGGATCTTGCTCATTATTGGATAAACAACTACCATTCAGTAAATAATTAAATCTAATACCTGCTTCTCTTACCTTTTTAACGTGAGATTCAAATAATTCTTTATCTATATTGGATAAAGTGTTATCTGGTCTTCCTCCACCAATATAATCGTGTTTCATTTTTCCATAAACTTCATACACAGGATAATATTTAATTTGATCAATTAATTTATTATCAAAATTTGTTGCTAACGATATTTTCATTTTTTACCTCCATCTTCTAATACTTGATATTCGTTCATTATTTTTACTAAAATATCTACAAACTTTTTATTTGTGATTTCATCTTGAATTGCAATTCTTATATGCAATTTATTATTTTCATCATATACTGGAACAACTGATATATTATTTTGTTCAAGCAGTTTTAAAAATTCGTTTTTAAAAACGCTATCTGTCATTATAGTGTTTGAATCACTTAAAATACATTTAATTCCTATTTTATCAAGTTTTTTAATTATTACTTTTTTCTCCTTGGTTATAGATTTAATATTATTCGTTATATTTTCTTTTCCATTTTTCAACAACTCGTTCGCAACTATACAAGACAACCCAGAAAATTCGTTTGTCGTTATATTTTCAAGATAACTTTGCTTAAATTCAGGGTTACACACAAGATAACCAAGTCTAAAATTTGCAATACCATAGGCTTTAGAAAATGATCTTACAATTAATAAATTTTTAGGAATATTTTTATAACTCAATAAACTTTTTTTATTTGTAAATTCTATTCCAGACTCATCAACGACAACAGGAACATTTATACTTTTGGCAAAATTTATAATACTTTCACAATTTTCATATAGACCAGTTGGATTGTTAGGATTACAAATATAAACCATTCTCGTTTTTCTATTTGAACTTGTAAGATAAATGTAGACACAAAAAAACGGTCTACATTTTTTTGTTATAATAAAATTGGAGGAAGAATATGACAAGAATTAGAAAAGAACCAAATAGATATTGGTCAAAAGAAGATAAGTTGAAAATAATTAACGAAGTATTAATAAATTGTAAATCATCGTATGAGGTAGCAAAAGATTATGATATTTCAAGTGGAATGCTTAGAGGATGGATAATTAAGTATAATAAAGGCGGTTTAGATGCATTAGAAAATAAAAAGAAACCTGGAAATCCTTTAAGTAAATTTTCTAATAGAAAAAATCTATCTGAGATAGAACAGCTTCAATACGAAAATATGAAATTAAGAATTGAGAATGAACGATTAAAAAAAGGATACCTTGTGAAAGGAGATGGTTCAGTTGTAATATTCAAAAAATAAAACAAAAAGAATTTGAGATTGTAGAAACATTAAGTAAAGAATATTCAGTTAAATCATTATGTGAGATAATGAATATTTCTAGAAGTGGTTATTATAAATGGTTAAAAAATAAAGATATTCTAAATCAATATGAAATAAATCGTAGAGAATTAGAAACACTAATAAGAAATATCCATAAAAGAAAGCCAAGTTATGGCTATCATAGAATAAATTATCTAATTCGTAAAGAAACTGGTTGGGTAGTATCTGATAACCTAGTTCATAAAGTGTGTAAGATATTAAAAATAAGAAGTAAAGCAAAACACTATTCTATTTATAAAAAGCCAGGTGAAGAATCAATTAAATATCCAAATCTTATTAATAATAATTGGAACACTACAAGACCATTAGAAAAAATTACATCAGATACAACAATGATATGGTTTAAAAGGCAAAGATATGATTGGACATATTATGTAGATGCATTTGATGATTCTATAATAGGTTCAGATGTTAAACCTTTTTATCATGGAGTAAGTATGAAAAATCATAGAGATGCTTTACAAGATATGTTAAATAACAAAATAAAAAGAGGATATAAAAGCCAAGAGACGATTTTCCACTCTGATCAAGGCACAATATATTCCTCAGCGGCATTTAACAATGCACATAAAGATTATAACATAACTAGGTCAATGTCGAGAATAGGAACTCCAACAGATAATCCAATAATTGAATCCAAAAATGGTTGGTTAAAAAAAGAAATGTATATAGATTTTAATCAAGAAAATTATGATACTGTAGAAGAATATATAGATGCAATAATTTATGATCATAATTATTTGAGACCAAGTTATGCGTTAAATTATAAAACCCCAATTGAGTATAGAACTCAACTAGGGTTTAAATAAAAGTTTTTTTGTGTCTACTTTTTATTGACAAGTTCATATTTCTAGTTAGCATTTATTACTCTCAGAAGTAAATTCTCCGAGTTTCCTATCAATTTGGAGCGATTGGTTAAGTTATTTACAACTTTTCCATCACAATTGAGAATTAATACATACTAGTATCAATTTCTATATGCATATTACTATGAATTGTTAATAATTTCAATACAAATGCTAAAATTTGCGAAACAAATGATATAATAGATTTGTATAATTATTAAAAATATGGTATACTTTAGTTGTAGTAATTCAATTAGTCCATTCGCGTTTTACTACCATATAAACAGATTGTTTAAAGGAATAATGATGAGCCTTAAGAATCTCTTCATGAATGGCAAATTACACACACTAAAAATTGTGATGTTTTTGCTATTTGTGAAAGGAGGTTCTTTTTATTTGAAATCACAATATAGGTGTAAAAAAATATGAAGGTAAAATTATGAGATTATTTAAAGAAGTAATTAAAAACAACTTAAAAATGATAATATTTTATGTACTAATAGGTATTATTATTAATTTTTTAGATTTATATAGCGTAACATACTATCAAAAAATATTGGATGCATTTCAATTTCAAACCCTTACAATAGTGCCACTAATAACATATGGGGTTTTATTATTAATATCTACAATACTGGGTTATATTGAAAATTATCCAGAGCAACAAGTAAAAAATAAATTATATTTAGATTTCAAATTACAATCATTGAAGAAAATGAAATCAATAGATTATTTAGAGTAT
>USQY01000058.1 GCA_900557045.1 uncultured Clostridium sp. | reverse complement strand
ATTTAAGGATTGTAAAAAGTAATAATGATGAAATAATTAAACAAATATCAAATAATTTAAAATCAGATTGGAAATTAGAAAGAATTTCTAAAGTAAATTTAGCATTGTTAAAACTTGCTATTTATGAAATGTTATATAAGAAAGTTCCATACAAAGTAGTTATAAATGAAGTGGTTGAACTTGCTAAAAAATATGGAGAGGATACTTCTAGTTCATTTATAAATGGAGTGTTAGCTACTATTGTAAAAGAAAATAATTTACAATAATTATACTAAAGTATAATGTTATATAAATAGTTTAATAGAAATTAAAGAAAACTAATAACATTACAGAAAAGAGAGGTTTTAATGGAATATAATCCAATTACAGTTACAGATTTAAATAGGTACATAAAAAATAAAGTAGATGATGATGAATATTTAAACAATGTTTTAGTAAAAGGCGAAATTTCAAATTTTAAGCATCACTATACAGGTCACATGTATTTTACTTTAAAAGACGAAAATTCATTAATAAAGTGCATAATGTTTAAAACGTATACACCAAATTTAAAATTTGTTCCTAAAGATGGAATGAAGGTTATGATTTTAGGTACAGTTTCTGTTTTTGAAAGAGATGGAGTATATCAAATATATTGCAAAGCAATGCAAGAAGATGGTATGGGAAGTTTATATACAGCATATGAAGAATTAAAAAATAAATTAGAAAAACAAGGATTATTTGATAAAAAATATAAAAAAGAAATCCCTAAAATGCCTAAATGTATTGGAGTTTTAACATCTAATACAGGCTCAGTAATAAGAGATATTATAAATGTTTCAACTAGGAGAAATCCTAATTGTTATATTAAATTATTGCCAGTTCCAGTACAAGGAAAAGGCGCAGGGGAAAAGATAGCTGAAGCTATAAAAATCATGAATGAAAATAAATTAGCAGATGTTATTATATTAGCTCGTGGAGGAGGTTCACTTGAGGATTTGTGGCCATTTAATGAAGAAATTGTGGCACACGCAATATTTGAATCCGAGCTTCCAGTTATTTCTGCAGTGGGTCATGAAACAGATTTCACAATAGCAGATTTTGTTGCAGATTTAAGAGCTCCAACACCTTCTGCAGCAGCTGAATTAGCTGTTCCTAATGTTACTGATATAATTATGAATTTAGAAAAATATAATAATAGATTAAAAAATTCTTTAAAGAAAAAAATAGAATTAATGAGATTAAGATATGAAAAGTGTATTGCAAGTAGAGTATTTAGAGAGCCTTTGCAGAAAATAAATGAAAGATATATTTCTATAGACATATTAGTAAAACAAATTCAAAATTCAATAAATAATAAAATAAAAGATGATAAAACTAAAATGATAGAGCTAATTACTAAATTAGATACACTAAGTCCGTTAAAGACATTGACTAGAGGATATTGTTTGGCTACTACTAATAATGGAAAAATCATTAAATCAGTTGAAAAATTAAAAAAAGATGATGAATTAGTACTAAGGTTTAATGATGGAAATACTAATGTTAAAGTATTATAAAGTTAATATAATTATATTTTGAAAGGAGCAAAAGGAAAAATGAGAAAATTTTTAAAAGGATTATTAATTATAGTTATTATTGCAGTAATATGTCTAATAGCATATATGGCTAAATATTATTTAGATGAAAAAAATCAAATAGAAGTTTCAACAAACACTAATCAAGAAGATAAATCTTCAGCTAATCAAACTAAATTAAATGATGAGAATAAAAAAGATGAAACAAATAAAAATAAAGATGATGAAGAAGTAAAACCAGATGATAAAAATGAAGAAGATAAAAATGTTAATGAAGAAGTAAATATGAATGACGACGAAAAAGCAATAGAACTAGCAAAAAAGCAATACGGAACAACAGATGGAGTATATTTTAGAATAGAACAAATGCAATCTAATAATGTATATATTGTTTCAGTAAGAGATAGCGAAACAACAAGAGATTTAGCATGGTATACTGTTGACGTTAAAAATGGTACAGTGAAATAAATAAAAAGAAAATGAGTTTATTACTTTTTACATTTTCAAAAATGAAAGGATTTGTTGATAAGAATGAAAAAAGAAGAAAATATTAATTTTGAAGATGCAATGAAAAAATTAGAAGAAATAGCAAATGAACTTGAAAAAAATGATTTAGATTTAGATAGTTCAGTTTTAAAATTTGAAGAAGGAATGAAACTTTCTAAACAATGTAGTGAAATGTTAGAACAAGCTGAAAAAAAGATAAGTGTTTTAATAAAAAACGATGAAGGTTTAGTAGAAAAAGATTTCGAATAAAATATTAAATAAAACAATTAATTATAGGGGAGTAAATATGAATTTTATAAATGAATATAAATATATAATAGTGCCTTTTGCAACATGGTTTGGTATACAATTATTTAAAGTTATTCATGAATTGATTAAAACCAAAAAATTTAATTTTAAAAGAATCATGGGAGCTGGAGGAATGCCAAGTTCACATAGTGCTGTTGTTACATCACTTGCAGCTTTAATAGGAAAATATGAAGGGATTAACACACCTTTTTTTGGAATTGCTATTGTTTTTGCATGTATAGTTATGTATGATGCTGCAGGAGTAAGAAGAGCAGCAGGTAAACAAGCAAAATTATTAAATAAAATTGTGGAAACACCTGGATTATCTGGAGTACAAGTTACAGAAAAATTAGTGGAAGTTTTAGGGCATACACCAACACAAGTTATTGTAGGTGCAATTGTAGGTATTATTATAGGAGTTATAGTTTAAAAACAGGAGGTCTAATTAGATATGGGAGATATAGATATTGCAAAATCAGCACAATTACAAAAAATATCACACATTGCCAAAAAGATTGATATAAAAGATGAATATTTAGAACAATATGGAAAATATAAAGCAAAAATTGATTTAAAAATTTTTGAAGAGCTAAAAAATAAGAAAAATGGAAAATTAATATTAGTTACTTCTATAAATCCTACACCTCTTGGAGAAGGAAAAACTACAGTATCTATAGGATTAACTGATGGTTTAAATAAAATAGGTAAAAAAACTGTTGCAGCTTTAAGAGAACCATCATTAGGTCCTGTTTTTGGTATAAAAGGTGGAGCAACTGGTGGAGGATATTCTCAAGTTGCTCCAATGGAAGAAATCAATTTACATTTTACAGGAGATATACATGCAATAACTTCAGCAAATAATTTATTATCAGCTATGATAGACAATCATATTTATTATGGGAATAAGTTGGAATTTGAAAAAGTTACATGGAAAAGATGTTTAGACTTAAATGATAGACAATTAAGAAAAGTAAATACAGGTTTATCTAATGAAAAAAATATTGTTCCACGAGAGGACGGATTTGATATAACTGTTGCTTCTGAGATAATGGCAGTATTATGTTTATCAGAGGATATACAAGATTTAAAAAGAAAGATTTCAAATATCATAATAGGGTATAATAAAAAAGGAAATCCTATAAAAGTAAAAGATTTAAATGCCCAAGGGGCCTTAACAGTTTTGCTTAAAGATGCAATAAAACCAAATTTAGTACAAACTTTAGAAAATAATCCTTGCTTAATACATGGTGGTCCATTTGCCAATATCGCACATGGTTGTAACAGTATTATTGCTACAAAATTAGCATTGAAATTAGGAGATTATGTTGTAACAGAAGCAGGTTTTGGAGCAGATTTAGGGGCAGAAAAGTTTTTAGATATAAAATGTAGAAAAGCAAATTTAAAACCAGATGCAGTAGTATGTGTAGCAACAATTAAAGCATTAAAATATCATGGTGGAATGGAAAAAGAACAAATACAAAATGAAAATGTCGAAGCTTTAATAAAAGGAACAAAAAATATATTGAAGCATATAGAAAATTTAAGAGATAAATTTGGACTAAATGTAGTAGTTGCAATTAATAAATATAATACAGACACAAATGCTGAAATAGAAACTTTAACTAAAATATTAAAAGATAATAATGTAGAGTTAAGTTTATGTGAAAACTGGGAAAGAGGTAGTGCAGGTATTACTGATTTAGCAGAAAAAGTAGTAAAATTGTGTGATTTAAAATCTAATTTCAAATTTATTTATGAATTAAATGAATCAATAGAAAGTAAAATAAACAAAATTTGTACAAATGTATATGGAGCAACTGAAGTTGAATATAGCGAAAAATCAAAACAAACAATAGAACTTATAAAAAAATGGGGTTATGAAGAATTACCTATATGTATAGCTAAAACACAATATTCTTTTTCAGATGATCCTAAAAATTTAGAATGCAAAGAACCATTTAAAATTCATGTTGAAGATGTTATATTAAAAACTGGCGCAGAATTTATAGTAATAATAACAGGTAAAATAATGACAATGCCTGGTTTGCCAAGAGTTCCAGCAGCAGAAAATATTGATATTAATGAAAATGGAGAAATTGTTGGTATTTTTTAATGTAAGTAATGTATAATTCACCTTGTTTTGGAAAAAATATTTCCTAAATGAGGTGATTTTTTATGAAAAATTTAGCTAAAAGTCAAAGAAAATTTGCTATTTTTAATATAATTATAATTTTTACTATATTTGTTTTTTATAATATATCATTTAGAAACAATGAAGTAATAGCATTATCTAGATATGGATCAAGTGGAAGTGAAGTAAGAGAAATTCAAACAAAACTAAAAAGATGGGGATATTATAGTGGAAATATTGATGGAGTATATGGTAGTAAAACTGTTGCAGCAGTAAAATGGTTTCAATCTAAAAATGGATTAAGTGTAGATGGAATAGCAGGACCTAAAACATTAGCAGCCATGGGGATCTATTCATCTTCTACAGGAGGTGGAACAGCAAATAACAGTGACTTAAATTTATTAGCTCACTTGATTTATGCTGAATCTAGAGGAGAACCATATACAGGACAGGTTGCTGTTGGAGCAGTTGTGTTAAATAGAGTAAAAAGCAGTAGCTTTCCTAATAGTGTTGCAGGCGTAATATATCAACCAGGTGCTTTTAGTGTTGTAAGTGATGGACAAATTAATCTTTCACCTAATACAACTGCTGTTAATGCAGCAAGAGATGCATTAAATGGATGGGACCCAACCTATGGATGTATTTATTATTTTAATCCAAATACAGCTACAAGTAGTTGGATTTGGTCTAGACCATATGTGTTAACTATTGGGAATCATAGATTTTGTAGATAAGTAGTTGTTCATTCTTATGGTTACTTACTATTGACAAAAACATACTTCATTGATAAGATATGTGTGAGAAAGAAGAGGTGAAAGTATGTTAATTTATCCAGATTTTTATTGTAATAATGTAAGAGATGTAAAACTTGAATTTTTGCAGGAACATAATATAAAAGGTATTATTTTAGATGTGGATAACACATTAATAGATTATTATAGAAAATTTGAAGATGGAACAATTGAATGGGTTAATAATTTAAAAAAAGCAGGAATCAAGTTTTGCATTGTTTCAAATACTAACAAATTGGATAAAGTAATATATGTTGCGGAAACTTTAGAAATCCCATATTTCTATTTTGCTAAAAAACCATTTAAAACAGGATTTATTAAGGCAAAAGAAAAAATGGGGTTAGAAGCAGAAAATATAGCAGCTATAGGAGATCAAATAATGACAGATGTTATAGGTTCAAATAGGTGCAAAATGTTTTCAATTTTAGTAAAACCAATACAAGAAAAAGATATTTTTATAACTAGAATAAAAAGACCTATTGAAAATAAAATTATTAATAATTATTTAAATAAAATAAAGAAAGAGAAGGGATAAAATGTTTATTAATGATATACATATTTTCTGGTATGTTGGTATAGGAATATTAGGATTGTTGATTGGAAGATTTTTAGGGTTAGTAAATACAAACTTGCCTGAACATAAAAAAATTTTCTCTATGCCAATTATAAAGGATTACATAAAAAATACAAATACAGATTATATAATGATGATAGTAATTAGTGTGCTGTATATTTTACTATTATTAGCAATAGGAATAGAAGATAAATTAAAATTGATTCAGTTTTTATTACTTACTCCTATGTTAGTTTCAGCTTTCTGCATTGATTATAAATTGCAAATAATACCAAATAGACTAACATTAACAATGTTTGAAACAGGAATTGTATTTAGCTTTCTAAGAGGACTAAACAATTTAAATGTAGCTGTAGAAATGTGGCTAGGAATGATATTCGGTGCGGGAATATTTATTATTTTAACATTTTTAGGAAATATAGTATTAAAAAAAGAAACTATGGGCTTTGGAGATGTAAAATTAATGGGAGCCTTAGGGTTATTTTTTGGATGGAGAAATATAATAGCAATATCAATATTATCATTTTTTATTGCAGCAATATTTAGTTTAGTTTTAATAATAAAAAATAAAATAAAAAAACAAGATATAAGTGAATTTATACCATTTGGACCATTTATTGTGTTAGCAACTTTCATAGTAATGTTTACTCAATTAGAAATGCTAATAAAATTAACATTTGTAGTATTTACATTAGGAAAATATAGTTTATAAAATAATAAAAGTAGGTGATATTTATGAATGAAAAAATTGAAAATTTAAGAGAAAGATTAAAAAACTTAGATTTACAAGGAATGATAATTACAAATCCAGTTAATATACATTATCTAACAAATATAAATGCAGAAGGTGTATTATTAATTACAAGACGTGAAAATGTATACATAACAGATGGTAGATATATGGAAACTGTTAATAATAGTCTTACAATAGAAGACGAAGTAATTGTTTATGATGTAAAAGAATTAACAAAAGAAGATTATGAAAACTTTTTTACATTTTGTGAAAACATAGGTTTTGAAGAAACAAATTTAACATATGCAAAATATAAAGAATACATGCATAAATATAAAGTTAATAATTTTGAAGAAACAGAAGGTTTATTAGAAAAATTAAGAATAATAAAAAAAGAAGAAGAAATAGATTGTATAAAAAAAGCATGTTTAATTACAGACAATTGTTTTGAACATATCAGAAAATTTATAAAAATAGGTATGACAGAAAAAGAAATTGCATTTGAAATAGAAAAATTCTTTATAACAAATGGGGCTGACGGATTAGCATTTGATACAATAGTTGCTTCAGGTCCGAATACATCAATGCCACATGCAGTACTAACAGATAGAAAAATAGAATCAGGTGATCCAATTACAATAGATATGGGGTGCAAATATAAAGGATATTGCTCAGATATGACAAGAACAGTATTTGCAGGATATGTACCACAATTTATGAAACCAGTATATGATTTAGTTTTGAAAAATCAAATAAGAGTTTCAGAAGACTTAAAAGAAGGTGCAAATTTAAAAATTATTGCCAAAAGTGTAGATAGTGAATTTAAATTAAATGGAGTAAATATGATTCATAGTTTAGGTCATGGAGTAGGCTTAGAAATACATGAATATCCATTTGTGAGTACAAAATATGATTTTATATTAAAAGAAAATATGGTTATAACAAATGAACCAGGAATATATATTACAAATAGATTTGGAGTTAGAATTGAAGATACAGTATTAATAACAAAATACGCTTCACAAAATTTAACAATGTCTGAAAAAGGATATGTTGTTGTCGGATAATAGGGGATTACATAAAAGGAATGGTATTTTATGAATGATATAACAATTTTAGTAGTTGATGATGAATCAAGAATGAGAAAACTAATAAAAGATTTTTTAGTAAAAAAGGAATATAAAATTTTAGAAGCAGTAGATGGAGAAGATGCATTAAAAGTATTTGAAGAAAATTCGAATAAAATTAATTTGATATTATTAGATGTAATGATGCCTAAATTAGATGGATGGTCAGTTTTAAGACAAATACGACAAACATCAAATGTACCAATAATTATGCTTACAGCTAGAGGAGAAGAGCAAGATGAGTTATTTGGATTTGAATTAGGTGTAGATGAATATATATCAAAGCCATTTAGTCCTAAAATTTTAGTAGCAAGAGTAGAAGCTTTACTAAAAAGAACAACAAAACAAGTTAATAACATATACGAAATTGGTGGAATACAAATAGATACAGATGGAAGAACTGTAAAGGTGGATTCTAAATTAATAGAATTAAGTCTAAGAGAATATGAATTATTAAAATATTTAATAGATAATAAAGGAATTGCATTATCAAGAGATAAAATCTTGAATAATGTTTGGAATTATGATTATTATGGTGATTCTAGAACAATAGATAGTCATATAAAAAAAATAAGACACAAATTAGGAAAAAAAGGAAAATATATCGAAACTATAAGAGGTGTAGGATATAAGTTTGAGGTAAAATAAAAAATGGGAAAGATAAAAAACACACTGAAATCTGTAAGAATAAAACTTTTCTTTACCATATGTATAGTAATAACTATGATTATATTATTATTAGTCATAGTTAATAATGTTGTATTAGAAAAATTTTATTTATATTATACAAATAAAATTGATTTATATAGTTTTGAACAGCAAAAAGATAATTATAAAACATATTTAGAAATATTAAAGAAATTTAATTCAAATATATGTTAGTTTTGGATTGAAAAGGTGTAAAAAAATTCGAAAATGTTATAATGTTTGAGGAGGTAATTTTATATGAAAGAAATGTGGGATTTATACGATAGAAATCGTAAAATGTTAGATAGAAAGGTAGAAAGAGGTACAAAATTAAGTGATGATGAATACCATTTAGTTACAAATGCTTGGATTAGAAATACAGAAGGAAAATTTTTAATTAGTCAAAGAGTAGAGTGGAAAGCTCACCCATTAATGTGGGAATGCACAGGAGGATCAGTATTAATGAATGAAGATACTTATCAAGGAGCAATCCGTGAAGTAAAAGAAGAACTTGGAGTTGATATAAGTAATGCACCTTATGCGTTTGTGGGCTCTACAACAAGATATTTTAAAAATTGTCCTGATATTGTAGATGTTTATATTTTTGAACTTGATGTTTCAATTGAAAATGTAGTTATTCAAAAAGAAGAAGTTAATGATGTTAAATGGATGACTAAAGAAGAAATAATGGAAATTTATAATCAAGGTAATTTTGAAACTACCAAATTTATTTTAGAAGTATTAAACTTTGATAGAAAGTTAAATAATCCTAAAAATATATAAAATATTATAAATTAGGGGATATTAGTATGAATACTAAAGAGTTTGAATTAGAAAAAGAAAAATTATTTAAAACAATTGAAATAATTAAAGCTATATTAGTTGACAAAGAAGAAGAATTAAAAAATCTTTTTAATAATTTTATTGGTGATAGAGAAGAATTATGGAAA
>USQY01000057.1 GCA_900557045.1 uncultured Clostridium sp. | reverse complement strand
AATTAGTAGAAATCTGCAATAAATATGGAGCAGATTTACCAGGAGCAAAAGGAGTTCCAGACGAAATATTACATGAAGCAAGTGTATCTGGAGTATCTAAAATAAATGTAGATACAGACTTAAGATTAGCTATGACAGCTGGAATAAGAGAAACATTTGTAGAAAATCCAAGTGTATTTGACCCAAGAAAATATATGGGTAAAGGAAGAGATTTAATAGAAGAAACAGTTGCTCATAAAATAAGAGAAGTATTTGGATCAAGCAATAAAGCATAGGGATTTTGGGGACGTTCCTTAAATCCCCATAAAGGAGATTTCAAAAGCAGTAGCTGTATGCTACTGCTTTTGTTTTCCCTATCGAGTAGGGAAAATAAGGAACGTTCTATAATCCATAAAAATTTACCAAATTATAACAAAAATGGTAAATTTTTCTTAGCCACAAAATACAAACAAATGTTTACAATAAAATCGAACGATGCTATAATAAGTTTATAGTGATAAGTTGGAGTGTGAAAATTATGCAGAAATATTACTTATGTATAGATTTAAAAACTTTTTATGCTTCTGTTGAGTGTGTGGAAAGAGGATTAGATCCATTTAATACAAATTTGGTAGTAGCAGATCCAGAAAGAGGGAAAGGAACAATTTGTTTAGCAATATCTCCAAAAATGAAAATGTTAGGAGTAAAAAATAGGTGTAGAATTTTTGAAATTCCACCAACAATAAAATATATAGTAGCCACTCCAAGAATGAAGAAATATATAGAATATTCAGCAAATATATATGCTATTTACTTAAAATATTTTTCAAAAGAAGATATACATGTGTATTCAATAGACGAAGCGTTTATGGATGTTACCCAATATTTAAAATTGTACAAATTAAACCCAATAGACCTTGCTAAAAAAATAATAAAAGATATAGAGTTAAATTATAACTCTATATCTTTTTTTATTCATTAGAATATGTTTTAATTTTATTTTTTATTTTATTTATATTTTTATTTAATATTGAAGATTTATATTTTTTAATCTCACCTTCATAACATTTATAAATATATTCTGACTTTGATTTATAAAATGTTGCTGCTGATACTTGTGAACTTCGTTTACCTGTAACATCTACACCTACTCTTTTTAAAATATTATCGACAAATTGTGAACAAACCATTCTATTTGTAAATTGTATTGGTAAATGTAAACCATAAGCAATTATATTTAAAAAACTATATGATGTTTCTTTAGTATGTTCTATGAACCATTTAATATTTTTCTTTAATGCATCAAAAGTAAATTTATCTAAAAAAATAGTAAATACTGCCATTAAACTATCTTCATAATCATCTATATATCGTTTCAATGATTCTATACTGAAACCTCCATGTTTTTTATGTTCGTGATTCAATAAATTGAAGCTGTATAATTTTTTTAATGATGAATCTAATGCTAATGCTGCATGACAATATCTACATCCAGTTACAGTAGATATTACTTTATCAGGTATCGTATTGCACCATGATACTACAATATAAATGGGATATTTATCTTTAAATTTAGTAGATGATTCTTCTATTACATTAGTATCACTTAATTTAGTAACATCAACGAATTTATATTTTGAAGATAAACCAAATGTTGACATTGTTTCTTCTAATATAAAATCTTTTCTCATTTTAAAATTATTGTATTCCATTCCAATACTCCTTTCTCAGTAATTCATTATATATTTGTTTGGTAGTAAAAATTCATTTAAATATTAACAATCTGATATGGAGGTGTTGTTTTATATGAAAATAATTTATTTAAAATTAAAAAACTTTGTAAATATTATTTCAGGTATGAAAAAATCTGAAATTGAAATAGATTTTAGTAAATCAAAAAATAAATTAATAGTTTTATCTGGTAAGAATGGCTCAGGTAAAACTTCTATATTATCAGAATTACATCCTTTTGCATCATGTGGAAACATGGATGTTAGAAGTGATGTTTGCTTAATAAAAGAAGGTTGTGATGGATATAAAGAAATCCATATACAAGATAAAAAAGATATGTATATAATAAAGCATTATTATTTATTTAAAAACAAAAATAAATCAGTTAAATCATATATCAGTAAAAATGGAAAAGAATTAAATGATAATGGTAATGTTAAAAGTTTTAAAGAACAAGTATATTTGAATTTAGGAATAGATCAAGATTTATTGAAATTGATGAGATTAGGTAGTAATGTAACAAGTTTAATAAATATGAAAGCTACTAGTAGAAAATCTTTTGCAACAAAACTTTTTTCTGATATAGATATATATGAAAGTTTTTATAAAAAAGTTTCCAATGAATATAGAAACGTTAGAGCTGTTATGAAAAATATATCTGAAAAAATATCTCAATACAATGTAACAGATATATCAGATTTCAACAATGAAATACGAATCATAACAGATAGAATACAATCAAATGAATATGACAAAAATAAATTAATAAAAGATATAGCAATAAATGAAACTAAATTAAAAGGATTAGTATGTTCTGATTACAATGAAGTACTTGAAAATTATAATAATCTTAATAATACAATTACAACATCAGAAAATAAATTAGTGTTAGTAAAAGATATTTATGAAACTGAAAAAGAATATAGATTATTATCAGAAAAAAATATTACAAAATTAGATAATGAAATTCAACAAAATGAATCTAAAATAGATAAAGAACTATCTGAAAAAAATATATATTATGATCAAATGCAAGAATTGGAAGAGAAATTAAAAACAGCAGTATCTGTGACTAGATTACAACATATAGAAGATTCTATAAAAGATTATGATAATCAGATATCCATATTAGAAAAAAAACTTAAAGATAGAATTCAATATGATAAAAATGAATTAATGAGAGTTAATGATAATATTAGAATGGTAACTCAAGCTTATAAATCATTAAATATTTATAAAACAAAAAATGTTAGATTTATAGCAAAATTAATGTTGAATAATAATGATGTTAAAAAAGAATTATTAATATATAAGAGTAAATTAGAAGAGGAATTAGAAACATTGAGTAATAATTCAACTAAACGTAAATTTATAAATAAATTATTTGATGATGATAAGATAAATTTTAAATGTGATAAAATATGTCCATATATGTCATTTTATAATAAAATAATGGAAGAATTAGATGAATATAATAATATAGATGATAAAATATTGGATTTGAAAAAACAATTATCAGAATATGAAGAATTATATGATATATACAGAGTATTAACGAATATTGAAGAAATTATAAATAATGTTGATATAAATAGCAATATTCCTATAGAATATAATATCAATGTTATTTTAAATAATATAATAAAAAATAAACTTTTAGTAAATAGTAGTATGCTAAATTTAGCGATAGATGATGCAGAATCTTTTGAATTATTGGATAATTATAAAAAAAATAGAGATAATATTATAAATGAATATCAAACAATAAAAGATTTTGGATTGGATAATATTACTATAGAGAATAAAATTATTAAGATAAAAGATAATATAATTAAAAATGATAATAATATTAAAAAATATCAAAATAATATAAAAGAATTAAAACAAAGAAAAGATGAATTAATGAATAAGGATAATGATATTTTACAAGCTTTAACTTTAAGAGAACAATTAGATTCCATAAAGAAAGAATTTATTGAAGTAGAATATCGTCTTAAAGAAATAAAACATAATATTGAATTAAAAGAACAGTTGGAACATAGTAATGCACAACTAAATTCAACATTAGTTAAAATTAATTCAAATATACAATTAGATAACAAACATAAAGAAGAACTGGATTATAAATTGAAAGAATACAGTAATTTAACAAACGAATACCAGGCTTTAAATTTATTATTTAAAGATATAAATGAAATAAGAGATGCTCTTAATGCATCTACTGGTATACCATTAGTTTATTTAAATGTGTATTTAAAAAATTGTCCTATATTAATGAATACTTTATTAGAATCAGTATTTGACGGACAATTACAAATTGATGGTTTTATTATAAATGAAAATGAATTCAGAATACCATTTATAACTAAGGGTATTTTAGTACCTGATATTATAAATGCTAGTCAAGGGGAAAGTAGTTTTATTTCAATAGTATTATCATTATCGTTAATAATACAATCAATGACAAATTATGATATAATATGTTTAGATGAATTAGATGGTCCATTAGATAATAAAAACAGACAAGAATTTATAAATATATTATATAAATTTATAGAACAAGTTAATTGTGAACAAGTATTTTTAATAACACATAACAACATGTTTGATAATGAACCAGTGGATTTAATTTTAACATCTGAAACAGATGTTGATAATTTTAAGTATGGTAATATTATATTTAAAAAATAATGAAAAAGGTATACTAAATAATTATATATTATATAAATGTAGAAGGAGGAGATAAATAATGAAATCATTAATAAACAAATTCATTGACAAAAAATTTATTAAAATGGGTTGGGATAAAACTGAAGATAGTCCACATTATGTGCGTTATGAAAAAAACATACCTGAATATAATTATAAACATATAATAACTATAGCGTATAAAAATAGTGGCGAACATATTATTCAATCATATTCAGATGATGAAACAAATAATTTATTTAGTTATGCTGTTGGATTAAGTTTTAAAGAAGCATTATTATCTACTTTAAAACTTAAAATATTATTTGGATAAGGAGGAATATTTTATGTTAGTTAATTATGGGAATATTGTAAATCAAATTATTGACACAGATGTGTCAAAATATAAAAAAGGAGTTATGAAAGATAGTGGTGATGAATTAACAGATTTAGAAAAATTAATTTACTCTGAAGATAGATTACCCTTAACTTCACATCTTGTAGTTGGTGACATAGTAGTTAAACTATTTACTATTAAGGAAGGTGATGCATTTATTACAAGTATAGGGATGACTAATGGTCATCCTATATTAATGAATTCAGATGTAGATGTAACTGATGTTGTAGTCTTAAATAAAACAGATGATATATTTTATGCAATAAATATACACAACATGTATACGTCTTTAATATGTAAAATAAATAGAGAACAATTAAAGAAATTTCCACAAATAGTAAATATAACTAATATATAAGGTGATTATATGTGTATACAATGTCCAGTTTGTCGTAATAAATATGTATATAAAAGAAAGAGAATTAAATCATGCAATAAAAAACAACGAGCAACACATAGAACAATAATTGGAAAAAATAAAACATATAAATGTATGGAATGTGGATATGAATTTAATACAGTGGAAACTGATAATGGAAGTTTAAATATGTATTAAATTTAATAGAAGGTATGTAATTAAAAAGATATTTTCCTAATATTAGGAAAGTATCTTTATTTATTTTTAAGGAGGTATATAATTATATGAAATACAATGATTTTACAATGATTGACTATAGTAAAAATGGTCGTAATGATTCTAAATTTTATAATATGAAAAATCTATCTGCAAATTATAAAATAGCAACATATTTTCTTAATTATTTTGCAAATCCTGAAATAATGCACCTAATCAATAAAGGTTGTGAACTTGATCCTTGTATATTTAGTAATAATTTACCTAATTCAATTTATAAAAGAATAGATATTATGGCTGAATATGTAATAGATGAAAAAACAACATATTTTGAGTATAAACCTGTTATTGATATTAAACCAATAAAAGATAATGATATGGAATTATTAAAAATGGTTTTAGCAGTTAAATTATCTTTAATGATAACTTCTAGTTTTTCAAGAAAACAGCCAGTTAAAAATTTAGATGATTATTTTATAAAACTATTTTATAAAATAATCACAAGATATGGTGTTGGTGAAAGTTTAGATGAAATAATATATAATAAAGGTATTCTTAAAGAAAATATTGTAAATGATAAAAATGAGGAAAAACAAAAGATAGAGTTAGATTATGATTTTAATAAAGATAAAGAATATGCTATAATAACATCAATATTAAAAATCAATATAAATAATATAACTAGATATGTTGAGATAAAAAGATTAATATCAAATTATTATTCATCAATAATTGGTTCTTATAATATATTTACAGGAAGAGATTTGCAATTTGAAAGCAAATATTCATTATATGAAGCCATTCGAGATTTGAAAACTGAATTATTATGCAAAAATATGGATGATGATTTAAAAGAAAAAATGTTATCTAAGTTAAATGATTTAATAAACGATAGTGATTTCGATGACATTAATGAATATAAAGAACTTTATTCAAATCTATCTTATGGAGGAGAAAGACCTGTATATAAATCTGAAAAATTAATGGAAAGATATGGTGATATAGAAAAATATAAATATAAAGGAGTAGTTTATCATGGTTTTCATAATGTTGATGGAACAGCTGATGTTATAGGTGCTTTACGATATTATGAAAATGGTTATATATCTTGTTCTAAAGATATAAATATTGCAAAGAGTTTTTCTAATACGGGTATTTCAGGTTTATTTGGAGGTATAATTGAAATATATGTTGATGATGATATGGAAGCTATTGATGTTGAAAAAATATTAGAAGATGAATTTAATAAATCACAAAATATATATAAAAATTTATATAATAATTTTATCGGAGAAAAAGAAGTATTAATTAAAATGCCAATAAATAAATTTAGATATATATCACCTTTTGATTATGACCGTTATTATTCTAATAATAAAAAATATTCATCATATCAACCAAAGAAAAAATAAATATATTGAAGCCTAATTTTAAAATAAAGTGGAATTTATTATGTTCCACTTTATTTTTTTTGATATAAAAATACAATAATATAATAATGTTTATTATTAAAACAAGGAGGTAAATAATATGAATTTTGATACATTAAACAATAATCCTGAACTTGATGACAATAGTCAATTTGATACTAGTTATAATGATGATTATGATTTTATGGCTGAATATGATGAGATAATGTCAGATATAGAAGATGATTCATTAAATTCCCTTAAAGACTTTGGTGAAGAAACATATGATTATAATTTTTATCAAATAGCAGATGATTGGGAAAATAATGAATATGAAGATGATGTTACAGGAGATATTGCAAGAAAAGGTAAACGAAGTTATAACAAGTTAAAAGATGGTGATAATAAATATAAAAAAGAATTTGCTGAAGAATTGACTATGTTAAATGATTTATTAGATGAAGTAAATAAATTTGGTAAAAGTTTAGATAAGAAATATGAATCAATGTCTGGTTCAAAAACTAAAGGAGTCTCAAAGTATACTAATGATTTAATTCAATCAATAATAACTACAAAAAGTACTAAATTACAAATAGTAAAAGAAATGACTAATCTTAAAAAATCAATTATGGATTTACAAATTAAAGAAGGTAAATTTATTGGTGAAGAAGGAGATAGTGCAGAATCTAATGCTAATAGTTATTTTAGAGAAATAATGAAAGTGGGTAGAAATAATTTTATTGGTGCTTTAAATAACAATACCCCTTCAATAACAGTAGATGATGATACTCCAGAAGAAGTTGAATATGCTAATAACATGAAAGAAAGAGATGCAATGATAAATGATGAGATATCAAAAAGATTAGAAGGAAATAATGATCGTTCAATTGAAGCAGATAAATATATTATATATGAAAACATGAATGTTGATTTAAGAATAAAATATAATGCTGTTAATGATGATTGGAGAGTTATTGCTGTGACTGAAGATGGTCAAGAATTAGCTGATTATCCTATACCAAATAAAAAGGATTTAGGTAAAGTTAAATTCAGTGCAGACCATAAATATGCGACAGATAAATTTGGTAGATCTTATAAAGTTATTGAATATTACGAATAAAATGTGTAATTTATGAGATTTCATCACTATATTATATATGTGAATGTAATATAAAAATAAGGCGAAGCTGTCAATTATTCTCGTCTAAATATAAGGGCAGCGATTTTAGGAGGTAATTATGAAGAAACACATAAAAGCAATTATGAGTAAAAAAGGTTACAGCTTTTTAGGTTCAACACATAGTAGTAGTATAGTGACATTACCAAGAACGTCTAAAGTAAGTGGAAAATATATGATATTTAAAAAACCAGGTGTCCCACATTATATCTTCATCCATTGTTCAGTAGCAAGTGGTATTCATATGATAAAAACTGCAACATTTGTATACAAACGACCTCTACGTGGAGGAGGATTCATGAGTCGTTATAAAATGGTATCTCGTACTTTAAGCAGTCCACATAAACTACATGCAGTAATAAGCTAAGACATATTTTTGGGAGCCTGAAAGACTCCCAACTTTTAACCATAAAAAAATAAGGCGAAGCTGTCAATTATTCTCGTCTAAATATAAGGGCAGCGATTTTAGGAGGTAATTATGGTATATTTATCAAATGCGTTTTCATTACAAATGCTTGATACAAGCAAAACAACAACAGTATCTATTAAACCGATAGATATAGATGCTGTTAAAAATGCAGGTTTTATATCTGCAATAGGACATGAAGATACAGCTATGGTTTTGACAGATATGTTAGGAAAAAATGTTCAATGTAATCGTGTTTCTATCAGTTTAAAACCAACAGATACTTTAATAGTTGCACAAATAGTAGGTGGGCGACTTCCTGCTGGTACAACTAAGTTGCCTGACGGTTTCACAATTAAATTCTTAAAGGTTACAATTTTATAACCATAAAAAATAAGAGTTCTAAAGGGTTAATCTCTTAAAAGCCCTTTTTCCAGTAATAAAAAAAATAAGAAAAAAAGGAGAAATGAAAATGAAAAAAGAAATAATGAAAGAAGAAAGTACTAAAAAAGAAATTACACTTAAAGAAGAATTTGAAGAACATATGAAGAGTATGGAAGGTCATCTGTGTTATGGATGCTCAGGTTGTAAATTTGCATACTACGAAATTTGTCCATATGCTCTAGAAGGATAAATTTTTAAGTTGAGAGTTCTAAAGGGTTAATCTCTTAAAAGCCCTTTTTCCAGTAATAATATAATTATAATAAAAGGGAGAGAAAAATTATGAAAAAGAATATAATAATAGGATTGTTAGTTGCAGCATTAATATTATCAGGAAGTTACATTGCAGTTTTAGTAAGTCATGATAATCAAGAAAATGAAATTAAAGAAAGTGAAAAACAAGAACAAATTATAGACAACCAAAAAGAAGAAACAAAAGAAGACAATAAAGAAGAAGAAAAAGACACTGAAGAAGTACAACATATTGAAGAATCAAAAGAAAATACAAAATCATATCAATATACTTGTGATAAATGTGGTAAAGGTACTGATAAAAATTATGCTCCAGAAGGAGATATGCTTTTATGTAAATCTTGTGCTGATGCAACACCAGTATATTTAACTGACAGTGAATGTGAAGGTTTATATGGATCTAGTTATATGTGCAATACATGTGGTAGATTTTTTGCCAAAGCAAGTAACAGAGATTTATGTAATCATGGTGTATGTAAAGCTTGTCAAAGATATGGTAAAGTAGAATTAGATCCATCTATGAATGAAGTAATATTTATAGACGGAATAGGTGATATGTGTTTAGTTCATGCAACACAAGCAGAAAAAGCAGAAGGTCAATATTAAAAATTATATATGATCAAAAATAATGATAATAATAAAGGTCTTGAATTTCAAGACCTTTATTTTTTTCTGTGTTCCTTGTGAAAAACATAATATAATCAATTATATATTATATAAATGAATAAAA
>USQY01000056.1 GCA_900557045.1 uncultured Clostridium sp. | reverse complement strand
AGGATGCGGTTGGTCTGCGCCATCTGCATCTCATGCTCAAAATCGGTGACAGCGCGCAGCCCGCGGATGATGATCTGTGCCTGATTGGCCCGGGCAAAATCGACAGTGCGGCCATCAAAGGTTTTGACTGAAACATTTTTGAGTTCTTTGACGCTCTCTTGGAGCATTTCTACCCGTTCTTCCACAGTGAAAAGCGGGTTCTTATCGCGGTTGATGAGCACGCCGATAACCAACTCATCTACTACGCGGGAGGCCCGGCGGATAATATCCATGTGGCCCAGTGTAACGGGATCAAAACTTCCGGGATAAACAGCCCTTGTCATATGGTGTCCTTTCGCCGTAAAACGGCTTTCACTTAATATTTATCCACATCAAAAGCAACTTCAGTATAACTGCAAAAAGGGGTGGTGTCAAACAATTGCTAAAAAATTAACAAATAAAAAATTGCTAAAGAGGTTATTCCTCTTTGGCAATTTTTTTATTATTGAAATTATTAATTTTGTTGATTTCCTTGACTTCATTGATTTTATTAATTTTATTATTAATGAATATTATAAATTTAAGTGAATTTTAATATTTCTTTATTTTAAACACCCTATTTAGTTATTAATATTTTCACTCAAAATCTTCCAAAAACTTATTTAAATTTTCCTTTCCCACAATCTCAATTCCTTTTTCCAATCTATTTAAATCTTCCTCTGGTAAATATTGGACAGAAATGTCTGTTAACCCTTTAAAAATGTATTCTCCAATATCATTTTTACGATTTATACTAATATATCCATCAGATTCCCTTAATATATAATGTTCTTCACATATTCCCGAATTATTCCTGGAAATTTTAATTTCATTTGCTGTAAATTCGTCTATATTCCACCCTTCATAATACTTTTGCACCTTTTCCTTATTTAAATTAACTATTTCCCTTGGTACAATTGCTCTTACTGTTGTGGTATGACCACATTTTCCAAATTTTTGCGTACTTATTACTTCAGCATTTGGAGAAATTGTTATATCATATGAACTGGTATCTATAGTCTTTTCTTTTTCATTATCAGCTAACACTGCATGGTTTTGTTCTTCTTTCTTTGAGAAATTTGTAAAAGAATTTATTATAAATCCACATATTACTGAAACTACAAATAATGCAATAATCAAAACTACTATTACCCATTTTTTCATAAAATCACCTTGTCCTTTTATCCTATTATTGCACATTTTTAGAAAATTTATACATTTGCAATAATTTGTTACTTGAATTTCTTTATTTTTACTTTCTTACCATCTGTTGTAATTACTATCTCCCCCATTTCATCAGTCCTATAAATTTCTACATCTTTCATTTTTAAATTTTGAATTGTATTATTTGAAGGATGTCCAAATTTGTTATTTTCACCAACTCCTATTATTGCATATTTAGGCTCCACTGCATTCAAAAATTCTAAAGTAGATGATGTTTTAGAACCATGATGTGCCACCTTTAAAACATCTGATTTTAATATATCTAAATTTTCCTTATATTTACTTAAGATTGCCTTTTCAGCTATTTTCTCAATATCACCTGTACATAATATTGAAAAATTTTTATATACAATTTTGCACACTAATGAATTATTATTAATAGAATTTTCATAAATCATATTGTTTTTATAAGGCCATAAAACATCAATATACACATTCTTCTCTATATTTATCCTATCTCCACTTTCCACTATTTTAATATTTATCTTTTTTTTCTTAGCTATTTCTATGAATTTTTCATAATTACGGCAAGATTTATATTGCCTACCAATTATTATCGTTTTTACTTTAAGTTTTGTTATTGCATATAATAATCCGCCCACAATGATCTGAATCAAAATGAGAAAAAATCATATAATCTATATTTTTTATTTTTCTATTTAATAAATATGGAACTAGTACCTTTTCTCCAACATTATAATCTCCTACCTCGCTTCCACCACCATCTATTAGAATTATTTTATTAGCTTTTGTTATTATTAAAGTACTATCTCCTTGACCAACATCAATGAAAAATATCTTAAAATTATTATTGTATATTGGGATAAATTTAGCTAAAATTACTACTATGCTAAAAATCACTATTATTCTTTTGCACATTTTATAATTTATATTATTTATAACCTTTGAACGGTAATAGAAAAAATATATAATTGCAATATAATATAACACAACTGTAATAATATTAGGTGTTGTAACTAATACTCTTGTAATCTCAATATTTGATGAAAATATCGCAATATAATTGAAAATTTTTATTAAGATGTTAAGAAATTTTGCAAATGGTATTGCTATTTTTATTGATGCAACTGAAATAATTACAGTTATATACCCTATAAGAAAAATGATTCCTAAAATTGGAGAAATTAATATGTTAGAAAATAAAAATGTTACTGAAAATATATTGAAATTGTATATTAGAATTGGCAATATTAGTATATTTGCCGAAACACTAGTAATTATAAGACTTTTTAATTTTTTCAAATTAGTAGATTTATTTTTATTGTGCCTTTTATTTTTATTAATTGTTTCACTTTTGTTGAGCTTTTTGTTTTTATTTATTGTTTCACTTTTGTTGAGCTTTTTGTTTTTATTTATTGCTTCACTTTTGTTGAGCTTTTTAATTTTATTTATTGCTTCACTTTTGTTATGCTTTTTGTTTTTATTTGATAATTTATACTTATCAAAATGCAAATCATCTAAATACTCTTCTATTTTTTTGTTAAATAATATTATTCCTAATGTTCCTAAAAAAGAAAGTTGAAAACCTAAATTCAAAATATTATATGGATTAATTATTAAAATTATAAAACATGATATTGAAATATTATTAATAACATCTGATTTTCTATAAAAGATTTTAGAAGCAATCATTATTGAGCTCATTATTACAGCTCTAATAACAGATGGAGAACCACCTACTAATTGCGCAAAAAATATTAGAAAAACTATAAAAACATACTTGCTCTTTCGTTTATCAAATCTGTTTAATATCCAACTGCACCCAACTATTACATATGTTACATGCATTCCAGAAATTGCTAATACATGTGATAAACTTGCATTACTAAATGTTTGTTTCTGAGTATCTTCAATCAAGCTAGAATCTCCTAAAAACAACGCGATTGCAATACTAGCAGTATCACTTGGCAATAATGTTTGTAAATTGTTTTTTAATGCATTTCTCAACTTATTTATCCACATATTAGTAACAAAACATGAGTTTTCTTTTATTACCTTTAGTGAATTTACATCTGTTTTACAAATTCCATAAATATTTTTAGTTTTTAAATACTGTGAATAATCAAATCCTTTATAGTTTCTTCTAGTTGTTGCATGTTCAAATAATCCAGATATAAAAATCATATCACCATATTTTAATTTCTTATTTTCTGTATTTTTGTTTTTCTTAATTTTTATTAATAAACATATATTTCTGTAATTTTCTTTTTCATTAATATTATTTATTTTTACTATATAATTATTATAATATTCACTTTCTTTTTCTTCTTCAATAACAGTACCAATAAATTTAATATCTTGTGATATATTACTTTGAAACTTTGCATATTTACTTTCTTTATATTGCATAACAATACAAGAAACTACCATCGGTATTATTGATATAATAATAATGTTTTTAATTTTTTTCAGATTGCATTTATTACTTTTAATTTTCTCTGTTATTATCATTATATTTTTTCTAAGTATAATTACAAAAATTATACTTAATATAACTATTGCTACAATTGTGCTTTTAATAATAAAAGGAGCCATATTTATTTTTAAATATAGCCCCAATAAAATACCAATTATATAACTTACAGTAATAATTAACATCGGTCTTTTACTCAAAAAGCTATCCTCCTTATAATTATTACCCCAAATATATTATTACAAAATTTTCTTATTATAGAATCTTCTTATTATAAAATATTTTTATTATAATATTTTTATTACAAGATTCTTCTTGCCCCCACATATTTTGATTTATTCCATCTATCTGATAAATTTGAAATTATAACTCCTGTTGTACTATCTGATGCATGGATAAATTTATCATTGCCTATATAAATTCCAACATGACCTACTGTACTACCACCATTAGTAAACACTAAAATGTCTCCTGGTTGTAATTCTCCAGTAACTGCTTTACCTTGTTTTGCTTGAACCCTAGATGAATGACTTAAAGAATAACCAAAATGTTTATATACATACATAGTTAAACCTGAACAATCAAAAGAACTTGGTCCAGCTGCTCCATATACATATCTACAACCTAAAAATTGCTTTGCATATTCTACTATATCATTTCCAGAAACACCTGAAGATGAAACTGGAACACTATTAGATGATGTGGTTTCTTGTTGAGTATTATCATTGTTTGTATTATTATTTGTATTATTAGTAGTATTATTTGTATTTGCATTATTTAGATTTGTGTTTCCATTTGTAGCAGATCTATCAATATCATTACTTCTTGAAGAAACCTCTACTTTTTCATTTGAAAGTAAATCATTTCTTATATATCCTTTACTTCCATCAACTTCAACTTTATACCATCCATTTTCTTCACCAACAACTTTTACCTCTGCATTTATTCCAATTGATGTAACAACTTCTGATGAAGTATTTGATTCACTTCTAACATTTATACCTGATGATTTTGCATACATTGTTTTAGGTGAATAATTGGTTTGGTTGTTGTTATTATTATTGCTATTATTTTCAACATTCTGATTATTATCTTTTGAAACATTTGATGTTGTATTTTGATTATTGTCACTATTATTATTTGTTGTATCTGTATTATCAACATTTACATTTTCCGTAGATAGTTTATCTATTCTTATCCACCCAGAATACTTATTTGTTTGAATATATGCCCATAATCCAGCATTATTTATAAGATTTACATTTTCATCTTTATCAACTTCGCCTATAACTTCTGAAGTTAATAAAGGTAATATAGTTACTTGTGTTTTTTCAGCAATTTTAAATACTTTATTTACTGGTTTTTCTTGTTTTACTTCTTGTTGGTTAGAATTTGCTGATTCATTTGTATTATTATTTTCTTCATTATTCCCGTTAGAATTTTGCTCATTACCATTTGTTTGTTCTGTTGTATTGTTTGCATCGCTGTTATTATTTTCTTGATTTTGTGCACTATTTCCTTCAGAATTATTATTTTCTTTTGTATCTTCATCTGTAGTAATGTATGTTTTACTTACATAACCATTTACTTTTTTAAATGAAATATTGTACCAATCTCCTTGCTCCCCTAAGATTTCCACTTTGTCTTCTAAGCCTAAAACATCTATAACTTCTCCATCTGTTGATGGTGTTTTTCTTATTCTAAGATTAGAAACTGTTGATTTTCCTGTTGTTGCAAAGGTTGGTAATTGAATGAATAATAACAAAGCTATTGTTATTATAAATAATCTAATTGAAATTTTTATATTTCTCATATTTTCTACTCCTTCAATTGCTTATTTACCTAATAGTATATACTTTTTAGAAAAAAATGTCAATTAATATGGAAAAATAATAAAAAAACATATGAAAAAAATGGCAAATAACAAAATAGCAAGGTGCTACAAATTTTGTAGTCCTTGCTATTATTGAATTTATTACTCGATTATATCAGCAACAACACCTGAACCTACTGTTCTACCACCTTCACGGATAGCAAATCTTAGTCCTTTTTCAATAGCTATTGGAGTGATTAATTCGATAGTCATATCGATGTTATCACCTGGCATAACCATTTCTGTTCCAGCTGGTAATTCAATAACACCTGTAACGTCTGTTGTTCTAAAGTAGAATTGTGGTCTATAACCATTGAAGAATGGTGTATGACGTCCACCTTCATCTTTAGTTAGAACGTATACTTGTGATGTGAATTTTGTATGTGGATGAATTGTTCCTGGTTTAGCCAAAACTTGACCTCTTTCGATTTCATCTCTTTGGATTCCTCTTAAAAGAACACCAATGTTATCTCCAGCTTCAGCTTGATCTAATAATTTTCTGAACATTTCAACACCTGTTACAACAGTTTTCTTTAATTCTTTTGTTAAACCAACGATTTCAACCTCGTCTTGTAGTTTAACAACTCCTCTTTCTACTCTACCTGTAGCAACTGTTCCACGACCTGTGATTGTGAAAACATCTTCTACTGGCATTAAGAATGGTAAGTCTGTTGGTCTTTCTGGTGTTGGGATGTAGCTATCAACAGCATCCATTAATTCTAATATTGGAGCATATTCAGGAGCATTAATATCTTTTGATGTGCTCTCTAATACTGCTAATGAAGATCCTTTTATAACTGGGATTTCGTCTCCTGGGAAATCATAGCTTGATAATAAGTCTCTAACTTCCATTTCAACTAATTCTAATAATTCTGGATCATCAACCATATCACATTTATTTAAGTAAACAACGATGTATTTAACACCAACTTGTCTAGCTAATAAGATGTGCTCTCTTGTTTGAGGCATTGGGCCATCAGCTGCTGAAACAACTAATATAGCACCATCCATTTGTGCAGCACCTGTGATCATGTTTTTAACATAGTCAGCATGTCCTGGACAGTCAACGTGTGCATAATGTCTTTTATCTGTTTCATATTCAACGTGAGCTGTATTAATAGTAATACCTCTTTCTCTTTCTTCTGGTGCTTTATCGATTTGATCATAAGCTTCAAATTGTGCTTGACCTTTTAATGCTAAAACTTTTGTTATAGCAGCTGTTGTTGTTGTTTTACCATGATCAACATGTCCGATTGTACCAATGTTAACGTGTGGTTTGGTTCTTTCAAATTTTTCCTTTGCCATTAAATTTTCCTCCTTTTATTTGGTGTGGGTTTTTACAATTTAATATTTTTCCCTAATCAAGTTTAAAAATTTTCTTGAACACCATTTATATTTTTTAAAATTAATAACTTAATTAAACATAAGCATTTTATAATATTTTTTAAAGTTTTGCAAGATGTTTTTGAGAATTTGTTAATATTTATCTTGTTTATGCTTAAATTAATATGTTTGTGAAACCATAGCAGCACTAACTACTACTCCGTCTTGAATCCAAAATATAATTCCTTCTGAGGTTACACTAGCATTATTCTCTGGTCCAAATTTTAGTGTATCTTCAGATAAAGCTCCATCTTTTACTAAACATGATTCATTAAAAGAATTTAATACAGTTTCTTTCGAATCTCCTATTTTTAAATTCTTAGGAAGTGCATATTTTTCATCAGATGTTTGCATATATGTTATGCAATAACCTTTACCATCATTTTTATCTCTAAAATTTACAATTGTTGCACCATTAGAATATGTATATTCTAATACTTTATCACCAGTTGCCTCATCAACAAACTCATTTTGGCTTTCAGGATTTCCCAAACTATTTAGTACATCCTCAACAGAACTTTGAGTTGAAATATTTCCAATCTTTAATTCTTCTGATTTATATACTTTTTCACTTAACAAATTTTGTTTATTAGTATTTATAGCTTTGATAGTAAGCAAACATACTAATCCCATGGCAATTATAAATATTGCTGTTTCAATTGATAAATATAAAAAATTCTTTTCTTTCTTCATCTTACGTACCTCCACAAAACATTAATCTTCTTTTTTAGTTCTGCTAGCAACTATAGTTTCAAGTACTGATTTTGGAACTTCTTCATAATGACTTGGTTCCATAGCATAAGTACCTCTACCTTGAGTTTTTGAACGTAAATCTGTAGCATAACCAAACATTTCAGATAGTGGAATAAATCCTCTAATTATTTGGTTACCACCTCTAGCTTCCATACCTTCCATTCTTCCTCTTCTAGAGTTAATGTCTCCAATAACATCTCCCATGTATTCTTCTGGAACTGTTACTTCAACTTTCATAATTGGCTCTAATAATACTGATTTACCTTGTTTACATCCTTCTTTGAATGCCATAGAACCAGCAATTTTGAATGCCATTTCTGAAGAGTCAACATCATGGTATGAACCATCTACTACAGTAGCTTTAAAGTCTATAACTGGATATCCAGCTAATATACCACTTTGAGCAGCTTCTCTAATTCCATCTTCAATTGGTTTAATATATTCTTTTGGAATAGCTCCACCAACGATTTTGCTTTCAAATTCAATTCCTTTACCTGGCTCTAATGGTTCCATTTCTAACCAACAGTGTCCATATTGTCCACGTCCACCAGATTGGCGAATGAATTTTCCTTCAACTTTAACTTTATTTCTAATTGTTTCTTTGTAAGAAACTTGTGGTTTACCTACTGTACACTCAACTTTGAATTCCCTTTTTAATCTATCAACTATAATGTCTAAGTGTAATTCACCCATACCTGCAATAACAGTTTGACCTGTTTCTTGGTTTGTATATGTTTTAAATGTAGGATCTTCTTCAGCTAATTTTGCTAAAGCAATTCCCATTTTTTCACTATTTGCCTTATCTTTTGGCTCAATAGCGATATCGATAACTGGCTCTGGGAATTCCATTGATTCTAATATAACTGGGTGTGCTGGATCACATAAAGTATCACCTGTAGACACTTCTTTTAATCCAACAGCTGCACCTATATCACCAGCATATACTTTTTCAATATCTTCTCTGTGATTAGCATGCATTTGTAGAATTCTACCAATTCTATCTTTTTTACCTTTATTAGCATTTAAAACTGTAGAACCAGAATCTAATGTTCCTGAGTAAACTCTAAAGAAACATAATTTTCCAACAAATGGGTCTGTAGCAATTTTGAATGCTAATGCTGAGAATGGTTCTGTATCTGAAGTTTTTCTTTCTACTTCATTACCATCTTCATCAATACCTTTAATATGTGGTATATCAAGTGGTGATGGCATATAATCAACAATGTTATTTAAAAGCTCTTGAACACCTTTGTTTTTATAAGAAGAACCACAACAAACTGGAACTACTGTATTAGCTATTGTTCCTTTTCTTAGCCCTTTCTTAATTTCTTCTTCAGTTAATTCTTCACCTTCTAAATATTTCATCATTAATTCATCATCTTGTTCAGCAGCAGCCTCAATCATTTTTGCTCTATATTCTTCAGCCATTGCTTTTAATTCTTCAGGAATGTCAGTTTCTTCAATTTCTCTTCCTAAATCATCTTTATGAATGAAAGCTCTCATTTTAATTAAATCAACTATTCCTTTGAAATTATCTTCTGCACCAATTGGTAATTGAACTGGAACAGCATTTGCATTTAATCTATCTTTCATTTGCTCAACACAAGCCATGAAATCTGCACCTGTTATATCCATTTTATTAACATATGCCATTCTTGGAACTTGGTATTTATCAGCTTGTCTCCAAACTGTTTCAGATTGTGGTTGAACACCACCTTTTGCTGCTAAAACAAGTATAGCACCATCTAATACTCTTAAAGATCTTTCAACTTCTACAGTGAAGTCAACGTGACCAGGAGTATCTATAATGTTAATTCTGTTATTATTCCAGAAACATGTTGTTGCAGCTGAAGTAATTGTAATACCTCTTTCTTGTTCTTGAACCATCCAGTCCATTGTAGCTCCACCATCATGAACTTCTCCTATTTTATGAACTCTACCTGTATAGAATAAAATTCTTTCTGTAGTTGTTGTTTTACCAGCATCAATGTGAGCCATTATTCCTATATTTCTTGTTCTTTCTAAAGGATAACTTCTACCAGCCATTTTTTTCCTCCTTCTTACATTAATATTTAATATAATCTATTCTCTTTTGGTAAAAAAATATAAATAAATTATTTAGATTTATAATAATTTATTTATATAGTAAGACAA
>USQY01000055.1 GCA_900557045.1 uncultured Clostridium sp. | reverse complement strand
TTTTCGGTAAAAAGAATTCTTATCAAAACATAGGCTATTTGAAGTCGATCATCCCCTGACGCAGAAAGATAAAATAGAACGGATCACCCGTGCCGGTTGGACGATTCCTGATAATCTCACCTTTGTTCCTGCGGATTTTACGAAAGATAATGTAGCGGAACGTCTGATCGATGGGGGGTTGACGCATCTGTGAAAACATTTTTCTCATGGCTCGGCGTAACGTATTATCTTTCGACGGAAGCAATCAATACGATGTTGGCTGCACTTTCCGAACTTTGTGCGGATTGGAGTTCGCTTGTGTTTGATTATCCAGATGAGAATTTCTTTGATGCTTCCGAAAAGCGTGTGCAGAACACAATTATGATGGCAAAAGCAGGTGACGAGCCAATGCAATCAGCCTTTTCCTATAGCGAGATTGAAAAACTCCTGGAGAAACATGGCTTTCTGATTTATGAGTTGTTGACACCGGATGATATTCAAAGGGATATTATCGACAAGGCAGGGACGGATATGAAAGCCTTTGAGCATGTTAATTACTGTCTTGCTGTCAGGAAAAACTAAAAAGGCTGTCACACAACCAGTCGGATCAGGTAACTTTTTTACAAGATAACAGGAATGGGAAATTGCCCTCCGAAAAAAGATTGTCTAAAATATAACAAACGAGACAGGAAATGTTTCAATAAAGGAGGAAAAAGCAGCATGGCAGAAGTAAACGCTGTGGAAAAGCAGCCTGTTACCCAAGAGTACCTGAAAAAAATGGACGCCTATTGGCGTGCGGCAAACTATCTTGGAGCAGCACAGCTTTATTTACTTGATAATCCACTTTTACGTGAGCCGCTTACTATGGAACATGTAAAAAAGAAGATTGTTGGTCACTGGGGAACAGTTCCGGGACAGAATTTTGTATATGTTCATTTGAACAGAGTAATTAAAAAATATGATATAAAATTAATGGCAATCACTAATCATAATTATGTTGATATAATTAACTATATGTTACTTAGACATCTATCTAAAATTCATGGAACTAATATTTTGATGGGGGTAGAGTTAGATTCTAATTTGTCGGTTGGAACACCAATACATATAGCGTGTATATGTAACGAAGATTTTGAATTAAATTATAAATTGGGCAAAAATATCAATGGGAAAACGGCTTTAAAAATGAAAACAAGTGATGAAATTTGCTATACAGATGATGAAATAATAAATATTTTAAAAGAATATGATGTAATTATGATACCACATGGGGATAAGGATAAAGGTGTATTTAAAAATGCAGGACCAGAGCAAATAGATGAAGCCTTAAAAAAAATACGAGAAGGATTTATTAGAATCTTTGATTCTCCATCAAATTGGAAATTAGAAAAAATAAAAGCGTATCTAGAATCATTGAATGAAACGAATCTTGATATTTTTGGTGGTGTATTATTTTCAGATAATAGAGATTGGGATGACTATGATAAAAAGTTTAAAAATTTTTGTATGAACGCAGAGCCTACATTTAAAGGTTTACTTCATTCTACTACCAACCCAGTTAAAAGATTCAAACCTAAAGAAAATATTAACCAAAATAATAATTATATTTCAAAAATTATTATAAAAGAAAAAGAAGGCTCTAAAATAAAAAAAAGTCAAATAAATTTATCTAGTGGATACAATTGTATAATTGGAAAATCAGGAACTGGTAAATCATTATTGATTCATCTTATAAGAACAAAATTGGATAAAACATACAATAATGATGATAATTATTCTTTTGCAAATAATAGTGAAATAGAGTTATACAATGAAAATGGAAAAATTTTAACAGCGGATAATATAAATATAGGCATTGGTGAAAAATTATTTGACAAAATAATAACAGCAACATCAACAAACGATGCTGAGGACTATTATAAAATTATTGATCTTCTAAGCAGTGATTTTGTTAAGCAAAAAAATTTTGTAGAATTTAAAGAAGCCTACAATAAGCAAATAAAAAAAAATTGTTTATTGGTGGATAGTATAGCTAATGATAAGAAAGAATTAAATAGCAAAATAAATAAGTATAATAGTAATATTATAAAATTGATTTCACTCAAAGATATTAAAACTTTTAATGTAAAAGAAGTTGAAAATAAACACGAAGAAAAATACGCTACCGCAACTTGTGATAATTTTAATCAATACTCTTCCAAATTATCTAATATTAAACCATATATAGAATTATATAAAGGTAAATATCTAAATCAATTAAAAAAATTGTACGAGGAATTAAGTTTTTATATGAATTTAGCAGCTTTGGATATAAAAAATGATATTAATCAATTTGAACTTTCAAAGAAAAAAGTGTCAATTATAAATAAAGCAATTAGAAACATTAATGCAACAAAATCTAAACAAGCAGAAATAAAGTCAGAAATGTTAGGTTCCATACCGGTGGAACGAAAAGAAATAATTTCTTTGATATTAAATATATATAAAAATACACGAATTAAAAGCGGTATGAAATTGAGTGTCAAAGGCTATTGTTATAATTCTGAAACAATAATAAATGAAAAAGAAAATATTATTGTTAAAGAAGTTTTAGATGATGAAAAAATTGTAAATGTCAATGAAAAGGATAACGACTTCTTTGATACTTATGGTAAAAAGGGTGAACTAAGTCAATATAATAATTATAACTTGAAGGACGAAAAAGAAACAAAAAAATTGATTGATAAGTACATTGAAAAAGGTATAATTTCATCGCAAAAAGATGTAATATCATCTAGATTAGAGCCAAACGTAGAAGTATTATTTGATGGACAAAATGTAAAAAAACTTAATCCTGGCTCAATAGCAAAAAAATATATAGAACTTTATTTTGAAGAACAAGTAAATTCAGGAGATAAAAATGTTGTTATTTTTGACCAAATAGAGAATGATGTAGACAAAGATTTTATTAATAATGTTATTAGAAACTTGATAGAAGACACAAAAGGTAAGGTTCAATTAATTGTTGTTACACATGACCCTATAGTTGCAGTGAATGCAGACCCTAACAATTATATAGAAAGCAAAAAGAATGGAAATATTATTGAGTATAGAAGTTTCGTTGCTGAATCTTCAGTAAAAGATGAACTTGAAACAATTGCTTGTACGGTAGATGGATCAAAAGAGGTCATACGTGGAAGATATGAAATTTATGAAGGAGATAAAAATTATGGAAATTAAAATATACAAAAATGAGCAAGAGAAAAATTGCTTTCAAATAGATAATGGTGAAGAAAGAGAATTTAATTATGACAACTTTGATTATTTAATTGATGAAACATATAATAATGATAAGGTAATTAAATTTATAAATGACGAGGAATTTGAAGATTACAAGAAATTATTAGATGGTATAATTAGTGAATCAAGGAAAGAAGATTATAGAAAGGCTGTTAATGCCGCCATAGAATCAAAAACAGCATTAGAAAATGAAGAATCAGCTTTGGATTCTGATAAAGAATAAATATTTCTAAATAACGATAATTATTAAAATGATCAATATTATTCAATATAAAACAGTGTATAAGTAATAAATAATTTGGAGGTGTAATATGACAAATGAAACAATTAATAAAAGTAAAGAGGAATTGATTTTAGAAATTAAAAAAAGGGTTGAAGATAAGATTATAGAAAATAACAATGCTGATTTGATTATTAAGTTGATTAATAATTCAGATAGTTTATCTGAAGCAATAGCTATTGCTCAAATGGGTACAACTTATAAAAGAACGGGTTTTCATTTTGATAAGAGATTAGAAAAGATGGATAATACTATAAAGTATTTTAAGAAGAATGAGGAGTTAAGTTTCGTTAATGATGATACAAAGTTAACTCATAAACTTATTATTGGTGATAATTATGATGCACTATTGAATTTACTTGTTGAGTATAAGAATAAGATAGATGTAATTTATATAGATCCCCCTTATGGTAAAGATAGCATGGGTGAGTTTGCAAACACTAATTATAATAACGCTATTACTAGAGATAATCTATTATCTATGTTGTATCCTAGATTGTTTCTAGCAAAAAGAATTTTAAATGATGAGGGAATTATATTTTGTTCCATTGATGATAGAAACCATGCATATGTTAAATGTTTATTTGATGAAATATTTGGTGAAAATAATTATGTTGCTAGTGTTCCTAGAAAAACTGGTGCCGGTAATGCTGCAGCAAGAAATAATGCTAAATTAAGAAAACCATTTGATTATTTAATGATTTATAAAAATCAAGATACTTTATTAAAGAAGAAGATTGTTGGCGAAAAAGAATATAAGTATGAAGATCATTTAGGAAGTTATAAATTAGATCAGTTTCAGGCTAGTGGCTCAGATTCTACTAGAAATGCTAGGCCAAATTTATATTATCCTATTTATTTATCATCTGATGGTAAATTATATACTGAAGAACAGCATGATACTATAAAAATAATTTTGCCAAAAAAAATTCACGGAGAAGATGGTAGATGGATGTGGAACAAAGAAAAGTTTGATCAAGATTCCAATGATTATATTTATTGTGATGGTGAGTTTTTATATCGAAAAACATATTATGAAGAAGAAAAAGATCAAAATGTATATCAAGTAGAGGAAGCTTGGCTTGCAGATAGTAAATATAGAAACTCAGTTGGAACCACTCAATTGAATGAAATATTGAATTCAGAAAAAGTTTTATTTAATAATCCTAAACCAATTGATTTAATGAAGTGGTGCATTAATTTACATCCTAAGAAAGATGCAATAGTATTAGATTTTTTTGCCGGTTCCGGAAGTACTGGTCATTCTGTATTGCAACTGAATAAGGAAGACAAAGGAAATAGACAATTTATATTATGTACTAATAATGAAATGACAGATATGAATCCAAATGGTATTGCATATGATGTAACATCTAAACGTTTGAAGAGAATTATGTCTGGTGAATGTTATGATGGAAGTAAGAATTTCGATTGGATTAAGAATAATGATCCATATGGAGATAATTTAGATGTATATGAAATAGAAAAAGTTGCTAACTTTGAATCTTCTGAAAATAAGACGCCCTTTGATGTTATTGACGAAACTCTATATGGTTTAGATAAGTTTGTATCCATTAAAGATAAAATTGAATGGGTATGTAATAATTTTGAACATACACAAAAAAATGTAGAATCAGACGATAAGTGGCGTGAAAGGCTGGAGATTAAATAATGTTAAGAGAAGCGGTGGAACTCCAACAAAATGCTGTTAGTAGATTAGTTGAGTTGATAGAAGAACGAAATGAATTGACATTTAGGGCACCTACTGGTAGTGGTAAAACCTACATGATGGCAGATTTTATGAACAGAATATTAGAAAATACTGAAGATGTTGTATTTTTAGTTTCCACTTTGTCTAAAGGTAATTTAGCAAGGCAAAACTTTGATAAATTTCAAGAATATAAAGACAGTGGAAGATTTAAAAATATTATACCGTATTTAATATCTAGTGAAATTAGTGGCGAAGAGTCATTATTCGTTCCAACTGATTATAATGTCTATGTTTTACCTCGTGATTTGTACAAAAGTGGCGGTCGTTTAATGCAGGGGTCTATGGATAATTTTTTACAAACTATGACTTTAAATAAATGGTTAGGTGGTAAAGAAAAGAAAATCTATTTAATTAAAGATGAGTGCCATGTTGCTACTAATAATTTGGATACTCTATCTTCTTCATATTTTGATAAAGTACTAAACTTTTCTGCTACTCCTAAACTAAGCAGAAGACAAGTACCAGATGTAGAAATAACCGATACTGAAGCCGTTAATGCAAAACTTATTAAATATGTTGAACTAAGTGATGAAGAAGATATTAGCGTTGCTATTAATAAGTTTGAGGAAATTAAAGAACAATATAGAAATTTGCTAGGTGTCAATCCGTGCTTAATCATTCAGATATCTAACAAAGAAAAAGCTGATGAAGAACTAAATAATATCATATTTCCTGAATTAAACAAAGCTGAACACCAAGACTTGAAGTGGATGTTGATAGTTGATAAAGAAGATAAATGTAATACCAATGATACTTTTAAGGCTAAGAAACTACCTGTGTCAAAATGGAAAGATTATGCTAAAGAAAACTCTTCTACTATTGATATAATAATTTTTAAAATGGTTATATCTGAAGGATGGGATATTCCTAGAGCTTGTATGTTATTTCAAATAAGAGATAGTAAAAGTAAGCAATTAGATGAACAAGTAATAGGCAGAGTTAGAAGAAATCCAAGATTATTAGATTTTGAAAATTTATCTGATGAAGCACAAAAACTAGCTATGACTTCTTGGGTATGGGGAATTATTCCTGAAGATGGGAAAAAAGTAAGAAATGTTAAATTATTTGATGAACAGCAGGACTTTATTAATAATATTCAAATTAAAACTACTATTCTAAAAAATTTAAGTGATAAAATAGATTTTAATGTAGAAGAGTTTTTAAAAACTAACGAAGGGCATGATCATTACATGAGTATTTTTGAAATGTTCAAGAAATTAAATAAAGCCGACAATGAGATAAAAAAGATATGTTATGATTATTCTGATAGCTATCAAAAATGGTGGAAATTTAATGAAAATATAGATAAAATCATAACTGAAAATAATAAATATGAATGTGATTATCTTACTAGTATGACAATTAAACAAAATGATAATGGCGACGATAACATTGTTTCCTTCCCAATTGAGAGTATGTATGTGGATAATGGTAATTATGTTAATATAAATGACTGGGTTTGGAGAAGAAATGATGGTGCCGACAAGTTTTCATTTGATAGCGAAGCAGAAAGAGAATGGGCAAGTATTTTGCAAAGACTGTCCACTTCACATATTAAAAAAATAACAACAGGAAAGTTAAATCCTAACAGGATATATGCTACTAATGTATTTGGTGAAGAGGAACAAGAAAGATTGGAAAAACATGATAAATACTTATGGGGTAAAAACTATATTTCAAATTCAGATATTAAGTTTGAATACTACATTAATGGTAAACATTCATCATATCCTGATTTTGTGTTAGTAGATAATAATAAATTACATTTATTTGAAGTTAAAAGTGTTAACTTTTCTAATACACAGAATGCTAATTTTGATTCTGAATCATATAAAAAGAAAGTTGATGAACTTAAAAAATGTTATTTGGTAGCATCTAGTTTAACAAATCAAATATTCTATTTACCAGTATTGAGAAATGATGTTTGGAATATCACTAAACTGGAAAATGGAACTGTATCAACAATCACATTAGATATGTTTGAAGAATCGTTTAATTAGCAAAAAAATAAGTATTTTAATTATATGATATTTATATATTTATAGTGATTAAAAATGTGCAGATATCATTATATTATCTTTTTGACTTACTTTATAAAGTCATTATTAATTATATTATAACTTACATTTTAACACTCTCTTTCTTTACATTGACTTTTAATTTATTTACGATATAATGATTATAATATAGCAATAGTTCTAAGAGATGAACTATTTGATGCTAAAATACTATATTCAGTTTATGAGTATAGTATTTTTTTGTAGGGAGGAATTGTTATCTAAAATTATATAAACAAAAAGTATGTACCAAGAAATTATAAAAAAATAAATAATTAAGGTACCTAAAAAAGTTGGTTTATGTGTGAAAAGAGGTTCATAATTAGCAATTTTGTTAATCCAAAAGTATGTCATTTGTATAACCGTTTGTGTGTCTAACTGCTATTTTTGATACAAAATTTGCTATTTTTAGTTAACCCAATAGTATGACATTTATTTTAATGTATGACAAAGTAGTCTTTCGCAATCCCTTTAAAATAGGGCTAAACTCCCTACTGGGAAGTTGTTTGTCAGCCATCCTTATCCTGCTAAAAATAAACACACGGATTATTTAGAAAATTAGAGAATTAAAGTCAAAAGTTATGTACCCAATTTTATATAAAAACAATAAAAAAATTTATTAAGGAGGAGTGATTTATAAGATGTAAAAGTAATATAAATTTAAGTTTTAGGAATATATTTAAGTATGAAACCAAAAGGGGTAGGTTGGTATGATAATAACTGAAACTTTTAAAAATGGTGGTAAAGATATATCAACTTTATTACAAGAATATGTATGTTTAATACTTAAATATAAAGATGAAAATAATAAAATAAATGACACAAATGATGGTAAGAGAGTTATAATGGAATCGGCAAACAAGATGCTATGCAAAAGAAAGGAGAATAATGTATAGCACAGTAAAACCACCATCATTTTATAATGTAGGAATATACATAAGATTATCGCAAGAAGATGAGGATAAAGCACATAAAAGAGAGTCTGAAAGCGAAAGTGTATTAAATCAAAGAAGTTTACTTATGAATTTTTTGAGGGATAATGGATTTGTTTTAACTGATGAGTATGTTGATGATGGATATTCAGGTACTAACTTTGATAGACCAGCATTTAAAAGATTACTTGAAGACATAGAAAAAGGAAAAATAAATTGTGTCATAACTAAGGATTTATCAAGATTAGGTAGAGATTATATCAAATGTGGTTATTATATAGAGCAATACTTTCCATTAAAGAAAGTTAGATATATTTCTATACTAGATAATGTAGATACTTTTCTAGATTCTGCAAATAATGATATAGCACCTTTTAAAGCTTTATTTAATGATATGACTAGTAAAGATACATCAAAGAAAATAAAATCAATATTAAGAGATAAAAAAGTAAAAGGTAAATTTATAGGTAGTAAACCAAGTTTTGGATATATGAGAGATCCACTTGATAAAGGACATTTAATACCAAACCCAGATACAGCATGGATAGTAAAAAGAATATTTAATGAAGTATCAAGAGGAGATAAAATATCAGATATAATTGAAAGATTAAATAATGAAAATATTCCAACACCAAGTGCATATAAACAAATAAAAAAATCAAAAAGACAAATAAATGTATACATCTGGACTTGTAGTACGATTAATAAAATATTAAAAAATAAGATGTATACTGGTGATATGATTCAAAATGTTCAGACAAAACTAAACTATAAGTCACAAAAGAGAATATGTCTTTCTAGTGAATATTGGATAATTGTAGAAAATACTCATGAACCATTAGTAGATAGAGCAGTATTTAATCAAATACAAGTAAGTGCTAATAGAACTAGAACAGTAAAATTAAATCGTCCACAGAGGCTATTAGAGGGCTTACTTTATTGCAAAGAATGTGGTAATAAGCTAACTGTTAGTTATAGGGAAAAACGCAATTACTGGTCTATAAATTGCAATAAATATTCTAGAAGTCCAAGACAAAGATTATGTGAACCACACTTTTCAGAGTATAATAGTTTTGAAAAGGCAGTTTTAAATCAAATTAAAACAACTTGTAAAAAGTATATAGAAAAAGTTGATATTGATGATTTAGTATCTAATGTAAAAAGTGAGAAGGATAACAAGGAAGATTTGATTATAGAAAAACAAAAATTAGAAAATAATATCAAAGAACTACAACTAAAAATAGATGCTTTATATGAAGATAAATATAATGGCATAATCTCAGTTGACACTTATACAAGACTATCTTCTAACACAGAAAATCTAATAAGGACATATAACTCTAGAATAAAAGAATTAGAAAATTCTATTAATGAAGTTCCTAAAAAATATAATGATGAAGAAACAAAACAAAAAATAAAAGAATTAATTAGTATGAAAAAACCTACTAGAGAATTATTATTTATACTAGTAGATAAAATAATTGTTGATAAAGATAAAAATGTAGAAATAATATATAATTTTAGCGTATAAAATTATGATTTAGACTTAATACTATCATAAATAAATGGAATTAATATAACAGTTGATAAGAAATCATAAATTTGTGTAATTTCATCAGAAAATAATGCTGAATTTATAATTATTATGATATGTACAATGGAAAATGCAATAATGATTGAAATATTAGTAATTTTTCTAATTACTTTATTACTATTGTTATTAATATTATGATTATTATTTGCAATATAATCCGGCCAACTATTGTATACTCCAAAAAACATTATTCCACCTCACCTTACTGCTACATGTGCTAAAAACAGCTTTAGGACATCTCTAAAAACCGAAACACACTCGTAATCAAGCTGTGAGATGTTTTTTATAGTAATCCAT
>USQY01000054.1 GCA_900557045.1 uncultured Clostridium sp. | reverse complement strand
ATAATGTTGGATTGTTCTCTTTAAAGTGCTTAGGTATATTTTCATCATATTTTATTTTGCCAGCAATAATATTCTGTAAGATTGTTCTATCAATTTCATTTAATAAATCATCCTGTGTAAAATACTGATTAAATCTAAAATCATTTAATTTATTATCATTAAAAATTTGTTCAAGATATTTACTATATGAAAGCATTACATCAAAAGCTTTATCTGGTCCAAATATTTGTTTAACACCGCTCACTAAATTTATTTGTTTATAATTATAATCATCATTTATAACACTAACAGGCATATACCTAAACAACAATTCCAAATCAACACCTCTAAAAAATTCTCTATAAGATGGATTTGATAAAATAGACTCTGTTGAAATTGTTCTGTTATAAAATGCTTCTTTTAATTCTTTCGGTGCATCTTTATTTAAAAACATTGAAGGATAATTTTCTATCATGTGTTTAGGAATACGAGATGGATAAGGTGTATTTTTTTCAATAATTACTTTTCTCAAAATTTCATCTATATTGCTTGAAATTTGCTCCATATCATCATTTGGTGAAAATTCAACCTCATATTGATAATCATTTACTACAGTTTTATCAAAAATAATATTTAAAGCATCACTATACTCTGTAATGAAATTCATGAAGCCATCAAAATCTGTTTTTTCCTCAAGGAATTTATAAAAATCCTCGTAACCAAATGATGTTTTTTTACCCTCTATTTTTACTTTTCTTTCCTCAAAGCAAGAACTTAATTTTTTTCCTCTTAAATATTCAACATATTCTGGATGTTCTAAAATGTATTGTGGTGTTATTGATTTAGTATAAAATAATTTTTGTAACTCCTCTGGTGCTTGTTCTGACATGAATAATTCAGGAGTTTTTGCTTTGAATTTCTCAGTTATTTCTCTATAATCAGGTGTTTTATTAACATAGTTAAAATCAGTTGGGCCATATATTATCATTCTTCTCATCACTTCGTAAAACTCATCTTTTGTATATGGGCCATCTGTATATCTATTTTTAAGGAAAAGTGTTCTATATGATTCATCTGCAGAAGAAGCATAATGTAAATACATATCATATATTGAATTTAACATTTCACAATTATTTTTAGTAAAAAAATGATTCAATGAAAAATTTTCTAAAAGGCCTTCATGAAAAGAAACATTTAAATATGGATAATCTTTTTTCCATGAAAGATTAGAAAGAACAATAGCTTTTTCAATTCTAATTAAATGATTAAAATCTTTTTCTAATATTTTTTTAGTTTTATTATTATTAATTTTAAAGCTAAAAAGTTTTATTTTCCCTAACAGATAAAATGCAATTTTAAGTTCATAAATAGGCATTATTTTATTGTTTGAATTATTAATTTCTAAATTAGTAACAATTAATTTAAAACTTGAAAAAATTAACATTATAACATTAACTAATATTATTGATATAGTGATAAAAAATAGCAATATATAACACCTCTTTATAAATATTCTTGTGTATGTATATTACTATTTTTTCCATTTTTTATTTGTTTATACTTTTGCAAATTTGACTACATATATTTCTTTAATTTTTATTATCTTGCATTATTTTTAGTTACAGTAATATCTCCAAATAGTTCTTCTTGCTGTGTTAATACTTTGCTTCTTCTAGACATTTCCAAAAGTCCACTAAAAGCTGTAACCACTTCATTTTTATTATGCTTTTTAATAGAAAATAATCTATTAAATACAAATTTTTTATTGCGAATTAATTCTCTATACATATCTTTAACTTTGCTACCAACCGTAAATGTTTCTGTAATTGCTATTTTTTGTATGTTTTTAGCATTTTTGTTTATACGTACTTTATTTTTATTTATCACTTCAGCATACAATTCTGGAATTATATTTTTTTCGTAATTTCTTTCTAATTGCTGTTTAGGAAGTTCTATTGTTTCTGGTAATTTAAATATACGTTTTGAAAATATTTCATAATTTTCTTTTAGTCTTTTGCTAATTTCTTTATATTTTTTGTAATCTATTATTCTTTGTAATAATTGTTCTTCAGTTAACTCTTCTTCATCTTCAGTTTCTTTTGGTAGAAGTGTTTTTGATTTCAAATATAATAGTGTAGAAGCCATTATTAAAAATTCACTTGTTACTTCAAGATTCATTTTTTCCATTTGATTTATATAATCTATATATTGGTCTGTTATATCACTTATTTTTACTTCGAATATATCTAATTTATTTTTTTCAATTAAGTGACATAGTAAGTCTAATGGTCCCTCAAAATTATCTATTTTTATCTCATATTTATTTGTTTCTAATGTTAGTACATTTTGCATTATAATTAACAATCCTTGTATAGTATATTTAGGTTTTTAAATAAGGTTTTACCTATAAACCTTGTATTTACTCTAATGCTTTTTTTATACACTCATCAGTATATCCTTTTTTTAATAAATATACCTTTATTTCATCATCTTCCATAATGTTTCTTTTTTTATAAGCTATTTTATATGCTGATTTTTGTTCATATTCTTCAAGAAAGTCAATATTATTATATATATACTCATCTATTAAACTATTTTTTATTCCTTTAAAATATAATTTGTATTTTATTTCTTTTATAGATAAATTTTTTAAATTAACAAACTCATTTACAGCTCTTTCTATATAGTTGTAATCATTTATGTATAAATTTTCTTTAAGTTCTTCTATTATATCATCTAAGACATTTTCTTCAAGTTCTTTTGAAAACTTTTTACGTACTTCTTGTTCTGTTCTTTTCTTATATAAAACATATTTTAGAACTTTTGATTTCATTTTATCATATTTTTCAAATTCTTCTAACGAATACATTTATTATTCTTCTCCATCATCTTCTGTTTCTTCAGGCTCATCACCTAAACTTTTTTCAAAAGCTTTATTAAAATTATCTCTAATTTTATCTTCTATTTCTTTCATTATTTCTGGGTTTTCTATTAAATATTTTTTTACATTTTCTCTACCTTGTCCAATCCTTGTTTCATTATAACTAAACCAAGAACCGCTTTTCTCAATAATATCAAGGTTAACTGCTAAATCTACTATATTTCCTTCTTTTGATATTCCTTTTCCATACATAATATCAAACTCTGCTTCTCTAAAAGGTGGAGCAACTTTATTTTTTACTATTTTAACTCTTGCTCTATTACCTACAACCTCTCCATCTTGTTTTAAGTTTTCTATTTTTCTTATGTCTAATCTAACAGATGCATAGAATTTCAATGCACGTCCTCCTGGTGTTGTTTCTGGATTTCCAAACATTACTCCTACTTTTTCTCTTAATTGGTTTATAAATACTATTACTGTTTTTGTTTTATTTATAGCACCAGCTAATTTACGTAATGCTTGTGACATTAATCTTGCTTGTAAACCAATATGAGAATCTCCCATATCTCCGTCTATCTCAGCTTTAGGAACTAATGCAGCAACTGAATCTACTACAATGATATCTAAAGCACCACTTCTAACTAATGCTTCTGCAATTTCTAATGCTTGTTCACCAGTATCTGGTTGAGAAACTATTAAATTATCTATATCAACTCCTAAATGTTTAGCATAAACAGGATCTAATGCATGTTCAGCATCAATAAAAGCTGCTTCTCCTCCTAATTTTTGGGCCTCTGCTATCATATGTAAAGTTAATGTTGTTTTGCCTGAAGATTCTGGTCCAAAAACCTCTATTATTCTTCCTCTAGGTATACCACCTATTCCTAAAGCAACATCTAAACTTAATGCTCCTGTAGGTATGGCTTCTACATTCATTGCTGTAAAATCTCCTAATTTCATAACTGAACCTTTACCGAATTGTTTTTCAATTTGCCCTAGAGCTGCCTCTAATGCTTTTTTCTTTTCTGCGTTTTCCATAATTACCTCTCCTTTTAAACATTTGTTTGTATCACTTTCTATAATATACATTACATTTCTTCTTTTGTCAACATGTTTTTTATATTTTTTTAATTTGTTTTTTATTCCCTATTCCAACTCTCAAAATTTCTAAATATTCCATAATTAGTTGGTTCAAAATTTCCTATAACCTTTTGATTTATTAATAGAGTATTTTTATTTCTGTATAGACTGATATATGCACAATCTTCTTTAGTTATATTGACTAAATTTTTATATTTTTCTCCTAATATTTTTTGATCAGTAATATTTTTGGTGTCACTTAATATTCTAGAAACTTCATCATTTTTATAATTAGCAATATTTCCTTCTCCGTAGAAATATGTAAGTTCCGGACTATAACTGTTATAAACACCTGTTAATAATATTTGATAATTTTTGTTTTTTAAATTCCAATTATATTGATTATCTGAAAGCTCATTTATATTAACTTGAATTCCAATACTTTCAAGTTGCGTTTTTATAACTTTAGCTACTTCCACCCTTTTAGAATTACTTGAATTTACACTTATTGTTATATACAAATTATATCCGTTTTTTTTCCACCTATTATTTGTATATACCCAGCCGTCTGTTTCAAGAATTTCTTTTGCCTTTTCAGGATTATAACCTGAACTTGATGAATTACCACTATACACATAACTTCCATAATCCAGTATATATTCTGATGGATAATATCTATTATTATATATTGTAGATATTATATTTTCTCTATCTATTGCATAATTAATAGCTTGTCTTACACTTTTTTGTTTCATTAAATAATCATCACAATTACAACTTAAAAAATCATATTCTCTACCTTTATATTCTTTTGCATAATACCCAATTGTTCCTATATAATTTTTATATGTTAAATTTGAAGTATTAATAATATCTATATTGCCTATTTTAAAACTATTATAAAGTTCTCCCATTGAATTAAACAGTGTGATATTTATTTTTTGAATATTTTTATTGGTATTTTCAGTATTTCTATAATTTTCATTTTTCTCTAGTACTATTTCATTATTTGAAAAAGATGATATTTTATACAAACCTGTACCAATAGGATATTTTGTCGATTCAAAAAAATTTTCTCCTGCATAATAATTTTGACACATTATTGGAAAAATTAAATTATTTTCAAAAAAATAAGTTTCTTCACTTAAATTGATTTTTACAGTAGAATCATCAATTACTTCTGCACTTGATATATTCTTAACATTTTCTGAAAATATAGTATCAGTTGACTTTAATAAATCTATAGTAAATTTTACATCTTTAGCACTAAAATTCATTCCATTTGACCATTTAACATTATTATCAACTTTTATTATATATGTTGTTGTAGCAGTTTTTGCATATTCAGTAGCTAAGCAAAAATTTAGTTTATATGAAGAATCTAAAGTTAATAGTGGTTCATATATTAATTGATTTATATTAACCATTTCTTTGTTTTTAGTTAATAACGGATTTATAGTATCAAAACTACATATTCCTAATCTCAAATTGTCTTGATAAACGGTTTCATTTGATTCTGAAAAATCATTACTAAGTTTTGAATTATTTTTTGAAGTTACTTTATAAATTGCAAAAATTACTATTAAAATAACTAAAACTATAAAAATATATTTAATATACTTAAATTTCATTGTACTTTCTTTCCTTATAATTATTTTCTTTCGTCATTATAATATATTATTTTTTTTAAATTTTCAATAGTTAAATTTTATATCATATATACAAAAGAGGACATGATAAATAATTATATACATGCCCCCTATTATTTTTTTAATTTTGATTTTCATCTTATTTTCTAGACTCTATTATTAATTTAATTCCTGTTCTTTCCTCCCCTTCTACTTGAACTTCTGCAAATGCTGGTACACAAACTAAATCAACACCAGATGGTGCTACAAAACCTCTTGCTATTGCTACTGCCTTAACTGCTTGATTTAAAGCTCCTGCTCCTATTGCTTGCATTTCTGCATAATTATTTTCCTTTACCAATCCAGCTATTGCTCCTGCTACTGAATTTGGATTTGATTTTGATGAGATTTTTAAAACTTCCATTTTTTGCCTCCTATGTTTTTATTTTTTTGTTTTCTCAACTACATTTATATTTATAATACATAAGGAGTTTAAAGTCTAGTGTTTTCTAAGAAAAAATGGAAGAATCGTTCGCCAGATTTTTCCATTTTTTTACAATTATCTTATATTAATTCTATTAATCTTTTTTACTCGACAATTTTCATCATTTATCTCAAAAATACATCCATTAAAAATGCATTCACCTTCAGCTAATTTATATCTTTCTGGTAATGAAGTTACAAATCTTTTTATAGATGCATTTGGATCCATACCTATAACTGACTTTTTAGGACCTGTCATTCCAATATCTGTTATATATGCTGTTCCATTTTCAAATATCTGGTCATCAGCTGTTTGTACATGTGTATGTGTTCCGTATAAAGCAGTTATTTTACCATCTAAATACATTCCCATTGCTATTTTTTCTGCAGTAGCTTCTGCATGAAAGTCTATAAAAATCATGTCTGTCTTATCAGCTAATTTATTTACTAAATCACTTGCAACTGTAAAAGGATTTTCAGATAAAACATTCATATCTGTTCTTCCTATTAAATTTATCACACCTATTTTTTTGCCTTTACATTCATAAATTCCATAACCTTTTCCCACAACACCCTTTGAGTAATTTGCTGGTCTTAAAAGTTTCGGATTATCAATAAAAGTAAAAATATCCTTTTTACCCCATGTATGATTTCCCATCGTTATACAATCTATCTTTAAACTTAATAAATCATTAAATATTTTAGTTGTAATTCCCATTCCTCCTGCTGAATTTTCTGCATTTACTATTACAAAATCTATATTTTCATTTTGTCTTATTTTAGGTAATTCTTCTTTTAATTTCTTTACTCCATTCTCCCCTACTATATCTCCTACTGCTAATATCTTCAAATTGCATCTCTCCTTTCTACCTTACTATAATAGCATACAGGTTATTTTTTGGCAAGAAAAAGAATGAAATTGAAGGAATCTGGGACGTTTCGTGGAAGGAATTTGGGACGTTTCGGAGGAGGAATTTGGGCGTTTCGGAGGAGGAATTGGGGACGTTTTACTTTTCCTACTTATTTAAACAGTTTATTAATTTAAATTTATGTTAATTAAGTAGGAAAAGTAAAACGTCCCCAATTCCTCCTCCGAAACGTCCCAAATTCCTTCAATTTCACTCTTTTTTATTTAGCATATTCGATAACTCTAGTTTCCCTAATCATATTAACTTTAATTTGTCCTGGATACTCCATTTCATTTTCAATTTTATTAGCAATATCTCTAGACATTAAAACCATTTGATCATCTGAAATTTTATCTGGTTTTACAATAACACGTATTTCTCTACCAGCTTGAATTGCAAATGACTTATCTACGCCTTCAAAAGAATCGGCAATTTCTTCTAAATTTTGTAGACGTTTAATATATGTTTCTAAAGTTTCTCTTCTTGCTCCTGGTCTTGAGGCTGAAATAGCATCAGCTGCTTGTACTAGTACTGCTTCTAAAGTTTGTGGTTCAACATCACCGTGGTGAGCTTCTACTGCATTTATTACTATTGGATTTTCTTTATACTTTTTAAGTATGTCTACACCAATTTCAACATGAGTACCTTCCATGTCGTGGTCTAAAGCTTTTCCAATATCATGTAATAAACCTGCACGTCTTGCGACTTTAGTGTCTAGTCCCAATTCATCTGCCATTATTCTTGCTAGATTAGATACCTCTATACTATGATTTAAAACATTTTGACCATAACTTGTTCTATATTTTAATTTTCCTATCAATTTTACTAAATCTGGATGAAGTCCTATTACACCAGTTTCTAAAACTGCTCTTTCTCCTTCTTCCTTGATTATAGCTGCTATTTCTTCTTTAGCTTTTTCAACCATTTCTTCGATTTTAGCAGGGTGGATTCTACCATCATCAATTAATTTCTCCAAAGCCAATTTTGCAACTTCTCTTCTTAATGGATCAAAACCAGAAATTATAACTGCTTCTGGTGTATCATCTATTATTAAATCAATTCCTGTTAAAGTTTCTAATGTTTTAATATTACGTCCTTCTCTACCTATTATTCTACCTTTCATATCATCATTTGGTAATGATACTATAGATACAGTAGTTTCAGATGTATGGTCTGCAGCACATTTTTGTATTGCATAACTTATTATCTCTTTAGCACTTTTATCTGCTTTCTCCTTAGTTTCTTCTTCAAAACTTCTAATTAGATTAGCCTTTTCTTTTACTAAATCTTTTTCAACTTCTGATAACAAGAATTTCTTAGCGTCTTCTATAGACATTCTAGAAATACGTTGTAATTCTTCTTTTTGAGAATCAATAACTTTATCTAACTCTGCTGCTTTGTTTCCTAATTCTGAATCTTTTTTTATTAATTCTTGTTCCTTTTTCTCTAATCCGAGATATTCTATTTTCTAGATTTTCTTCTTTTTGGACTAATCTTCTTTCTTGTAATTGAACTTCGCCTCTTCTTTCTTTAATCTCTTGATCTAAATCTTTTCTTGCATTCATTATTTCTTCTTTTGCTTTAAATATTTCTTCTTTTCTTTTATTTTCAGCATCTCTAGTTGCTGTTTCAATAATTCTTTTAGCTTCATTTTCTGCACTTTGCATTTTAGATTCAGCAATTTTCTTTCTTATTATAAACCCTACGAAAGTAAAAATTACTGCTGAGATAAGAAAAACGGCGATTATGATTATAGTGTCTCCCATAATCTAACACCTCTTTCTATTAAATTTTCAATGTTCAGTTTAAATATATTTTTATTCAATAATATTATATATTTCTACTCACACATTTATTTTATATGTATTATTGTCAACTGTCAAGTGTTTTTTCCAATTTGTGTGTTTATGATTGTAGCATTAAATAACACAACTTGATTTACTTTACGAAATTGAATTTAATTTTTCACTTGACATTTATGTTATAGACTTTTTTAAATCGTTTTGTTATAATTAGTTTAAATTAATACAAAATATATATTAAATAAAGAAAGGATAGTTTTTTTTATGAAAAGCAAACATTCAAAAGATAAAAAAAGAAATATAATTATTATAATTTTTAGAATTATTTCAATATTAGTTATTATATATTGTTTAATTTATATTTTTAATTGGTATATGGAAAATAAAAAAAGTGCTGACATGTTATCTAATGTTACAAATTCTTCAATTTTAGACACTATAGAAATTGAAATTCCTAATAATGAAAATTCTGAATCTACTGAAGATGATTCAAAAAAAATTATTGCATATGAATTAGATTTTGATAATTTAAGTTCAATAAATTCTTCAACCGTTGGATGGATAACTGTTTTCGGTACATCTATAAACTACCCAGTTGTTAAAGGTTCTGATAATAGTTTTTATTTATCACATTCTTTTACGGAGTATGTTGGAACATCCCCCATCAATTACCTGATGGAAACCAGACTCGCTGCAAGCAAAGAACTATTGCTCAGCTCCAGTCGCTCGATTGCAGAAGTTGCATCCAGCACAGGTTTTTCATCACAGTCGTATTTTTCGCAGATTTTCCGAAAGAATACAGGTATGTCACCCCTGCAATACCGTAAACTGAAACAAACAGATTCGAAAACCATGCAGGATGATTCCTATTATATTTGAAAATTTTATAGAAACATATAGACTTAATTGATCATTTCATGCACAAAATGATACACATTTTCTTTATTACGACAAAACAAAAAAATCCGCCAAAGCCCCACTGCATAGAAATGCAGTCCCAGTCTTTGACGGATTTTCTTATTCATTGATTTTCATTTTATTTCACTCTATTTCATTCTATTTCATTCATCCCAAAATAGAATAAAAAGTGAAATTATTAACATTTGACTGATATTCAAACAGTTAATAACTTTGCTGCCATAAGATAGCTATCATAGTTGCAGTTTGTGGAAGTTCTGCACAGATAAAGATATTTGGGGACATCGGTTTAACTCGTAAACTTCCACTTTATACGGTTAGGCTGGTGCTCCCCTTTTCATTTATATAAAGACATAAAGTTATGAAAAATAATATTCAGATTTTCAAGAATGAATCCTTTGGCGAAATTAGAGTTGCAGGAACAAGTGAAGAACCGCTATTCTGCCTTGCAGATGTTTGTAAGTCATCGGACTTAAGAAATCCCAGCCAAGTAAAAAATCGATTAAACACAAAAGGATTGCAAGTGCTTGATTTACAAGCCCTATATAAAAATGAGGGCGTGATTATCAATGAATTAGGAAATACTAAAGCAACCTTTATTAATGAG
>USQY01000053.1 GCA_900557045.1 uncultured Clostridium sp. | reverse complement strand
AAGTACATATTCACCAACAATTACAACAATATTAGAAAGAAGATATATAGAAAAACACAAAAAACAACTATCACCAACAGAATTAGGAAAAATAGTTAATAAATTATTAACAGAAAATTTTACTGATATACTAGATGTGAAATTTACAGCAAAAATAGAAGAAGAGTTTGATGAAATAGCAGAAGGAAAAGAATATTGGAAGAATGTAATAAAAGAATTTTATGGACCTTTTTCAGTAGAATTAGCAAGAGTGGAAAAAGAATTAGAGCATGTTGTTTTAGTTGATGAAGTTTCAGATGTTCCATGTGATAAATGTGGAAGAATGATGGTTTATAAGTATGGTAGATATGGTAAATTTTTAGCATGTCCTGGTTTCCCAGAATGCAAAAATGCAAAACCTATTATAGAAACTATAGATGTTCCTTGCCCTTGTTGCGGGGGGAAAGTTCAAATAAAACAAACAAAAAGAAAAAAGAAATTTTATATTTGTGAAAATAATCCTGATAGTTGTAGTTATATATCATGGAATAAGCCTAAAACAGGGGAAGTTTGGAATCCAGATGAGGCAGTAGATGTAGAAAAAACTAAGACAAAAAGAGGAAGAAAAAAGAAAAGTACAAAATAAAAAGTACAAAATAAAAAGCATGAAATAAAAAGGTACGAGATAAGGGTAAAAAAAGAATAAGTTCTATTGCGAATTTATTCTTTTTTACATATAAAATATATAAAAATGTGCATATAACTATTAACGATACTATGTTATTAAAATTGTATCTGAATAATTGAGACTGGTATGATTTTAGAGATAAAAAATATAAACAAATAGCAATTGAATGGTGTGAACAAAATGAATTAGAATATAAAAAATTCAGGGGTTGATTGTTCAGGAGTCAAACATTCCATGAAAAATTCCTCTTCGGCTATTGCTAAACAACTGAAAATATATTATAATAATATATTATAAATTTTGAAAAAATAAGGGGAAAAATAAAATGGTAAATCCAGAACTTTTAGAAGATTTGTGCTATGATGCTGGTACAACAAGAAAAGAAAAAGCAATGGAATATGTTGCAAAAAAAAGAGTGAACATTACAAAAGTAATATATGAAGATAATAAAAATTTTGAATTAAAAGCTAAAGTAAAAGGAACTGGAAATAATTATGATGTATATATAAAGGTTCAAAACAACGAATTAGAAGATTTAAAATGTACATGTCCAGATTACCAAAAAAATTATGCAGCATGTAAACATATAGTTGCTGCAATGGTTGAGTTTGATAATAATCCAGAATATATAAGAATTTTTACTGGAGTTCAGGCAAATGAAAACGTAGAATCTAATTCATTACTTAATGTGAATAAAAAATCTTCAAAAGATTACAAATTATTTCAACAATTAGTTAATGAATTTTATTATGACCACTCACAAAATTCAGAGAATAATATTACAAATTCAAAAAATAAAAATATAAAAATATTACCAAAACTAATAATAGATAAATATAATTCAAATTTAAAATTAGAATTCAAAATAGGTGAACAACAATTATATAAATTAAAAAGTTTACCAGAATTTTATGAACATATGCTAAATTGTGAAAATTATAAATATGGCTTGAAATTAGAATTTGTGCATGATAGAAAGTTTTTTGATGAGGATTCTATACCTGTTCTAAATTACATAATGAAATATGCAGAAATTATAAAATATGCTAATCAAGCAGCAGATGATTATGGGTATTATGGAAGACATTTAAGTGATGGATATATAACAGTTTCAAATTCAGGTTTTGATGAATTATTTGAAATTTTCAAAAACAAATATTTAACAATCCAAAGAGATTATTCAGAATATGATGCATATTTTATAGACAAAGAGCCAGATATTAAATTTGATGTAGAAGAAATAAATAATAATGAATGTAAAATAGTACCTAATATAGATATATACGAATACAACATAATTCAAGGAAAAGATTATGTTTATTTTGAATATGAAGGGAAAATATATAGATGTTCAAAAGAGTTTGATAATACTACATTAAAACTATTAAAAATGTATAGAAAGAATTTTACTTCAGAAATTAAATTAAGAAAAGATGAATTAAGTACATTGTTTTCTGTTGTTTTCCCTAAAGTAAAGAAATCATTAAAATATGATAAATTGAATTTAGAGGAAGTAGAAAAGTATATTCCTAAAGAATTGTATGTAAAATTATATTTAGATTATGATAAAAATAATTACATAATAGCTGATATCAAATTTTGCTATGATAATTATGAATTTAATCCATTAAAAGAAGAAAATGTAAATATAGCAAGGGATGTTTTAAAAGAATCTGAAATTTTAGATGTTTTTATAAAAACAGGTTTTATGTTAGATAGAGCAAATTCAAGATTGATTTTAACAAGTGATGATGCAATATATAATTTTTTATCTAATGAAATAGAACAATATATGAAAAAATTTGAAGTTTTGGCAACAGAAGAGTTTAAACAAAAACAAATAAAACAACCTAAAATATCTAATGTAGGAGTACGAGTTGAAAACAATTTATTAGAAGTGGATTTTGAAGGTTTAGGTTTTGAATTATCTGAATTAAAAGAAATTATGGATAAATATAGGTTGAAAAAGAAGTTTCACAGATTGAAAAATGGAGAGTTTATTAATTTAGAAGAAAATGAAACAATGAATTTATTGGATAATTTAAAAACAAATTTAGATATTGATTTTAAAGAAATAGAAAAAGGTGAAATCAAATTACCTATTTTCAGAAGTATGTATCTAGATAGACTTTTAAAAAATTCTAATATAAAGAATATAAATAAAGACGATAATTATAAAAATATAATTGAAAAGGTTGATAATAAAAATATAGATGAAGAACTAAAATTACCAGAAGGATTAAATGCAAGTTTAAGAAATTATCAAGAGACAGGTTTTAAATGGTTAAAAACTTTAGATTCATATAACTTTGGTGGAATTTTGGCAGATGATATGGGACTTGGGAAAACAATTCAATTAGTTAGCGTTATTTTATCTTATGTGGAAAATTGGGGAGATATGGAAAGTTTAAAACCAAGTTTAGTAATTTGCCCAAGTTCACTAACTTTAAACTGGTTTAATGAAATAAAAAAATTTGCACCTTCACTAAAAGTATTATTAATTAATGGAAATGCACAGGAAAGAAAAAACAAAATAGAAAAAATAAATGATTATAATGTAATAATAGAATCATATGACATTTTAAAAAGAGATATAGAGATATACAAAGAAAAAAATTATGAATTTAAATATGCAATTGCAGATGAAGCACAATACATAAAAAACAATAACACACAAAATTTTAAAGCAATAAAAGAAATAAATGCAGAAACAAGATTTGCGTTAACAGGAACACCTATAGAAAATTCATTATCAGAGTTATGGTCAATATTCGATTTTGTTATGCCAGGATATCTATTCAGCTATAGGAAATTCAAAGAATTATATGAAACACCAATAGTAAAAAATGAAGATCAATCTGCAATGAAAAAATTAAAAATGTTAATAGAGCCATTTATTTTAAGAAGAATTAAAGAAGATGTTCTAACAGAATTACCAGATAAAACCATAACAATTTTAAATAATGAAATGGAAGAAGAACAACAAAAAATTTATATGTCATATATGGCACAAGTAAAACAAGAAATAGAAACAGAAATTTCTGTAAATGGATTTGAAAAAAGTCAAATCAAAATTTTATCATTATTAATGAGATTAAGGCAAATATGTTGTCATCCAAGTTTGTTTATAGAAAATTATAAAGGGGAAAGTAGTAAATTAAAACAATGTATACAAATAGTAAAAGATGCAATAGAAAGTGGTCACAAAATACTACTGTTTTCGGGATATACAACTATGTTTGAAATAATAGAACAAGAATTGAAAAAAGAAAATATTACATATTATAAATTGACAGGTCAAACAAAAGTTGGAGATAGAATAAAATTAGTGGATGAATTTAATGAAAATCCAGATATAAAAGTTTTCCTAATTTCATTAAAGGCAGGTGGAACAGGTCTTAATTTAATTGGTGCAGATATGGTAATTCATTATGATCCATGGTGGAATTTGTCTGCTGAAAATCAGGCTACTGATAGAACTTATAGAATTGGACAAAAGAAAAATGTTCAAGTATATAAGTTGATTACAAAAAATTCAATAGAAGAAAAAATTTATGAGTTACAACAAAAAAAGGCTAAACTTATAGATAATATGCTTTCAACAAAAGAAACTTTTGTAAGTAAATTATCTAAAGATGAAATTATGAATTTATTTAAATAATAATAATTAATATAAAAGAGGTAAAATATGAATGATTACATAACGGTAATAGGTGGCGGTTTAGCAGGAAGCGAGGCTGCATATCAAATAGCTAAAAGAGGAATAAAAGTTAGGCTATATGAAATGAAACCAGAAAAATTTTCACCAGCACATACTAACAAAAATTTAGCAGAAATTGTATGCAGTAATTCTTTTAAATCCAATTTACTTACAAATGCATGCGGTTTGTTAAAAGAAGAATTAAGGATGCTAGATTCATTACTTATAAAATTAGCAGATGAAACATCAGTTCCAGCAGGACAAGCTTTAGCTGTGGATAGAGAAAAGTTTTCAGAAAAGGTAACAGATGTATTAAGTAAAAATGAAAATATTGAAATTATCCACAAGGAATGTGGAATAGGTGAGTTACATATAAATGAAATGGCTAAAAATGGAATTGTTATAATAGCAACAGGTCCATTAACATCAGATGATTTGGCAAAAGAAATTTCTGAATTAACAGGTGATAAAGGTTTACATTTTTATGATGCAGCAGCTCCTATTGTTTCAAAAGATTCTATAAATATGAATATTGCTTTTTGGGGAGATAGATATGCTCAGGAAAGAGGAAAAGATGAAGAAGTAGAAGAATGGAGAAAACGAGTAAATAAATTGAAAGAAGCGGATTATATAAATCTTCCAATGAATAAAGAGGAATATGAAAATTTTGTAAATGAATTGGTGAATGCAGAAGTTGTTGAATTACATAAATTTGAGAAAAAAGAAATTTTTGAAGGGTGTATGCCTGTAGAAGTAATGGCTAAAAGAGGTTTGGATACATTGAGATTTGGACCTTTAAAGCCGGTTGGTTTTACAGATCCTCGAACAGGTTTTAGGCCATATGCAGTGGTTCAATTAAGGCAAGATAATAAAGAAGGAACTATTTATAATATTGTTGGTTTTCAAACTAATCTTAAGTTTGGAGAACAAAAAAGAGTTTTTAGTATGATTCCAGGGTTGGAAAATGCTGATTTTGTGAAATATGGTGTGATGCATAGGAATACATATATTAATTCTCCTGAGTTGTTGGATGAAACCTATAATTTTAGGAAGAATAATAATATATTTTTTGCTGGACAGATTACTGGTGTTGAAGGGTATGTTGAGTCTATTTCGTCTGGGTTGGTGGCTGGAGTTAATGCTTGTTTGAGGTATGAGGATATTTGCAAGTGTGGTAATTGTGGTGATTGTAGTGTGGTTGAGGATAATATTGGTAAGATTATGTTTGATGAATGTACGATTATTGGTGCACTTTCAAAATATATTTCAACTGAGAATAGTAAATTTCAGCCGATGAATGCTAATTTTGGTATTTTGCCGGAGTTGGGGGTTAAGATTAGAGATAAGAAGGAAAGGTATGGAAAGTTGGCGGAGAGAAGTTTGGAAAGGATTAATAAGGTTAATGTGTGATTGGTGGATTTGGGGATGATTTTTTTGTGAGTGCCGAGAGAAAAAATTTTTTACTTTTGAAAAAATAAACTCCTTCAAACGCGGTAGAGTGTGTGCTGGGTTGATTGGATTTGTTACGATAATGACTTGGGTTGGAAGTTTAAGGGCTCAGGTCGGAGCTTTATTTTTTCAAAAGTAAAAATTTCTTTCTCCGAGGAAGGTTGGTATTTGTAAAAAAATTGACATAATGTGGCTAAAATGTTATAATAAGCATATATAGTGTATGAAAGGGAGATTTGTATGAAAACAAAATTAAATGAAATATATGATGAAATCAATAATGAATTTAGTAAAAACGGAAATTTAGACAATTATGATAAAAAATTAGAAGATGAAATAGAGGTTCTTAGTCGAAAAATTGAAAGTTATAATAAACAAATAATTGGGAAAAAAGCATCTATAACTAAATTGATAGAAAAATCAAAAAAAGAAAAAAATGAAGAACGAAAAAATAAAATTATGCAAAATGCACTTGATGAAAGAAAAAAGATAGCAACTATTAACAAAGAAAAAACAATGTTAGAAGAAAAAAGAAATAAAAATTTAAAGAGAAAAGAAAATATAAAAGGATATATAAAAAACAAAAATCAAATAGAAAAAATTAAAAAATATAAAGTAACATTAGAAAAGAAAGTAAGCAATGTTAATATTAAAACACAGTTAACAAAACATAATTTAGAAGTGGTAAATCAATCTATAAAAAACATTAATGATAGATTAGGAACAAGTAAAGAAATTTTAAATACTCAGAAGGAAACTGTAAAAAAATTAAAGAAAGAGTTGGTTTATTTAGAAAAGCAGTCAAAAATAAATATAATGGATAAATCCAAAAATTATGTTAAAGAATTAACCAATAAACGCATTCAATTAAATAAAGCTGAAAAGGATTTAAAACAAAAAGAAAATGTAGTTAATAACATAAAAAAAGAATTTCAAGAAAAAATGAGTGAAGTGAACAAATTAAAAGAAATAATTCAAAATTGTGACAAAGAAATGAAAACACTCATTGGAGCAATAAGTAAATGCGATTTAGCATGGAAAACTTTATTTGTTAATAAGGATTGGGATGAAATAAATAGAAGAACAGTTAAAGATGGAAAATGTTATACAAGTAATAAAACCGAACAAGAAAAAAATGAAAATCAAGAAAAAATAGAAACTGAAAAAATTAAAGATCAAGAAGAAGTAAAAGAAGAGAAAACAGAGGGAGAAAAGAAAGAAACTGAAAAATCTTTAATGAAGGTTGAAAAAGCCAACATTTTTAAAAGAATTGTTAATGCTATAAAAAGTTTAAAACCTTTTAAAAATAAAATTACAACAGATACAAAATGGAGTGGAGAAGTGGTAGTTGGAAATATAGAACTTGAAAATATAGAACTTGAAAGTGAAAAAGTAGAAACACAAAAAATAGAACCAGAAAAGGGAAAAGATAAAGATGTTAAACAAGATTCAAAAGATGCTTTTATAGAAGCTTTAAGGTTGAGAGTTGATGATGATTATAAAAAACAATATGATGAGATGAAAGAAAAACATTCAAACAATGGTAATAAAAAAAGAAATACAGAAAAGGTTAATGAAAGATAATAAAAATATCAAAATAACCACCTGAAACCATTGACTTTTATTAATAAAAATGATACAATATAAACCGTTAGATAAAATTGCCAAAACTGGCAGTTCCCTAACGGTTTATTATTTTATTATAGGAGGTGAAATTTAAGTGCCAACAATTAATCAATTAGTAAGAAAAGGAAGACAAACTGGAGTAACAAAATCAAAATCACCAGCTTTACAACATGGTTATAACTCAATGAAAAAAAGAGCAACAAATAAAAGAGCTCCACAAAAAAGAGGTGTTTGTACAGTTGTTAAAACAGTTACACCAAAGAAACCAAACTCAGCTTTAAGAAAAGTAGCCAGAGTTAGACTTTCAAACGGGTATGAAGTTACTTCTTATATTCCAGGTATTGGACATAACTTACAAGAACACAGTGTTGTTTTAATAAGAGGTGGAAGGGTAAAAGATTTACCTGGTGTTAGATACCATATTATAAGAGGTACATTAGATACAGCTGGTGTTAAAGACAGAATGCAAGCTAGATCTAAATACGGAGCAAAGAAACCTAAAAAATAGGATTCAAATTTAGTAAAAAAATAGTGCTAATAACTTACTAATTTAAGGTACTTAAATTAATAATAGATTATAGCGCTATACGGGAAAACTGTGAGGGTTTTTCAGAGTACCTTATGATACCTGAGGAAATAAGTATCAAATCATTAAAAGGAGGGAAGAATAGTGCCAAGAAAAGGATATATAGCAAAAAGAGAAGTATTACCAGATCCAATATACAATAGCAAAGTTGTTACAAAATTAATAAACAATGTTATGCTTGATGGTAAGAAAACAGTTGCTCAAAAAATAGTTTATGATGCATTTGATATCATAAAAGAAAAAGAGCAAAAAGATGCTTTAGAAGTATTTGAGGCTGCACTTAATAATGTAATGCCAGTTTTAGAGGTTAAAGCTAGAAGAATTGGTGGTGCTACATACCAAGTGCCAATCGAAATTAGACCAGAAAGAAGACAAACATTAGGATTAAGATGGTTAGTAATTTATGCTAGAAATAGACATGAAAAAACTATGTCTGAAAAATTAGCTGGTGAAATATTAGATGCTGTTGCTGGAAATGGTGGAGCATTTAAGAAGAAAGAAGATATGCATAGAATGGCAGAAGCTAACAAAGCTTTCGCTCATTATAAATTCTAATAGTATTTTGTGTTTTGTTGTAGTTATAAGTTTAGTATTGTGTATTAGATACAAAATGTATAAAATAGTAAATCTAGTAAAACCAAAATATTGTTATGAAAATTAGACAAATTTGAAACAGATTTTCATATATTATTATGTGAAAGTAAATGTATTTTACAAACTTGTCTTACTATATAAATAAATTATTATAAATAGGTTGTTTTATAAAGAAATTAAAATAAAATAGTTGAAATATGGTTATAAATTTGTTATAATTAGCATGTAATAAAAAGAAAGGAGATGGAATTTGTTCCATCTTTTATATTTATATGGAGGTGTTTATTATAAAAAATATTAAATTATTAATTGAAGAACCACTTAATAAAATAGGATTAACTGTATATGAAATAAAGTATCAAAAGGCAAAGCCTAATACTTTATTTATAACATTAGAGTCATTAAATAATGATGTTGTTGATCTTAATAAAGTAGTGGAAGCAACACACATTATATCACCAATAATTGATGAAAATGATGTAATAAAAGAACAATATGTATTAGATGTATCATCTAAGGAAAGAGGTAATTAAGATGAATGGTAAAGAATTTTTAAAAGCTGTTGATATGTTAGAAAAAGAAAAACATATTGATAGAAATTATATTTTTGAAAGTATGGAACAATCTTTAGCAAATGCTTATAAGAAACATTCTGGAGGAAAACAAAACGTAGAAGTTAAAATTGATAAAGGAACAGGAGATATTAAAATATATTCATATCAAACTGTTGTAAGTGAAATAAATGAAGAAGAAGATATTGATAGTCAAATTTTACTTAAAGATGCTTTAAAAATTGATAAAACAAAAAATGTTGGTGATAAAATATATGAAGAAGTAGATCCAGGAGATTTTGGTCGTGTAGCAACTTCAAGTGCTAAACAATTATTAATTCAAAAGATTCGCGAAGCAGAAAGAAACAGTATTATTGATGAGTTTTCAAATAAAGAAGGAGAAATAATTTCAGGTGTATGTGATTTAGAAGATGAAGGAAATTATTATATTAATTTAGGAAGAGTAAATGGCATTTTACCAAAATCTGAATTAATTGGGGATGAAAAACTTGAAATGGGTAGTGTTGTTAAAGCATATGTAACAAAAGTCGAATTAGATTCAAAAGGAACACTTATTAAATTATCAAGAAAGCATTATAATTTTGTAAAAAGATTATTTGAACTTGAAATACCAGAACTTGCAGATGGTTCTATTATGATTTATAGTGTTGCTCGTGAACCAGGAGTAAGAAGTAAAGTTGCAGTTTATAGTAGTTATGCTAATATAGATCCAATTGGATGCTGTATTGGAGAAAAAGGTAAAAGAATTAGTAACATAATAAAAGAACTTAATGGTGAAAAACTTGATATAGTAAAATATGATGAAGATAAAGAAAAATTTATAACAAACGCATTAAGCCCTGCTAAAAATATAAAAGTGTTTATCCTTGATTCTAATAAACAAGAAGCATTAGCAATTGCAGATGGTGAAGATTTTTCACTTGCTTTAGGTAAAAAAGGACAAAATGTTAGGCTTGCTTCACGTTTAACAAGATTTAAAATTGATGTTAAAACAACAGAACAAGCTAAAGAAATGGGTATTAGTATGAAAGTAAAAAAAGTACCACAAAGAACATGTGTTGTATCACATGAAAAATGTGATAAAAAAGATTTAATAAGAATAGTTAAAACACCACTTAATGAAATAGTTATAGATTTAACAGGGAAAGTTAATGGTCGTGGAGCTTATTTAAAAAAAGATCTTGAAGTAATAGAAAAAGCAAGAAAATCAAAAGTTTTAGAACGTCATTTAGAAATGGAAATAAAGGATGAACTATATGATAATTTAAAAGAAATAATAAAATAAAAAAGGAGGTTTGATTATAATGATGAGTGTATTAGAATATGCAAATGATGTTAATCTTACTGTAGACCAAATAATAAAAATATGTAATTCTTTAAATATAAAAGTAAATAATGAAGATGATTTACTTACTGAAGAAGATATTATTTTATTAGATAATGAAACATCTTCTTTTGAAGAAATAAAAGAAGAAATTGAAGAAGAAGTAGAAGAGGAAGAAGAATTAAATAAAGAGATAATAAAAAAACTTGATGTAAGTGATTCAAAAGATAAAATGAAACCAAAACAAGCTTCTAAAAAAGTAACTCGTGATGATTCAAAATATCTTAAAGAAAAAAAAGAAATGTATAAACATAAAGAAAAACTATCAAGTAATAAAAACAT
>USQY01000052.1 GCA_900557045.1 uncultured Clostridium sp. | reverse complement strand
TAATAATTTTGCTCAAAGAGTTCCAGTTATAGAGGAACAAATAAAAGTAATAAATCATAGAATTACTGATTTAGAAAAGTAAGGAGGGCAATAAGAATGAAAAACAAAAACAAAATATTAACAATAGCGGTAGAAATATTAACAGCTACTGCTATTTTATTTGGTGTATATGTAAATTATACAGAAACAGGAAAAATAGACAAAGACAAAGTAAATGAAGCAGTAGACACAATAGTGGATGCAATAAATACATATGAAATGACAGATGAACAAGTTGAAGCCTTGCCAAGTACAGAAATACACGAACAAACAGAAGAACAAGAAAATGCAGTTGAGCAAGATGTAGAAAGCGAGGGCTTTGAATTACAAGGCGAGATAGCTTACGAGGGTGCTAAAGCTGAATCTTGGAATGTTGAACTAGGCGATTACAAAGGACTAACATATTATTCTCAACTAGATTCAAGATGGGCAAATAAACCATACACAAGTTGTGGAAATGGTTCACAAACTATTGGCTCAAGTGGTTGTGCTCCAACCTGTGCTTCAATGATTGTAACAGCAACAAAAGGAGCAATAACACCAGATACTATGTGTAGTTTATTTGTAAAATATGGCTATAGAAGTTCAAACAACGGAACATATTTAAGTGCATTTAGAGCAGTAGCAGATGAATTTGATATTGCTTACGAAGAAACATACAACTTAGACAGAGCAGTAGAATTATTAAAAAATAATCATTATGTAGCTGCAAGTTGTGCTAATGGTTTATTCACAACAGGAGGACATTTAATATTAATAGTAGGAATCGATGGAGATACATTAAAAATATATGATCCATACTTATATAGTGGTAAATTTGAAACATCTACCAGAAGAGGAAAAGTAACAGTTTCAGGAAATACTGTATATTGTTCAATAGATAACTTTAGAAGATATGCGAACTATACTAGATTCTTTGCATATGCTCACGATGAAAATGTACCAACAAACAATACAAAACCAGTAATAACAAATACATATGTACCAACAAACAACTATGTTCCAAGTACAAATACCAATACAATAATGTATGTTAAAGCAAATGGTGGATTAAATGTAAGATATACTCCTAACGGAAAGAAAGTTGGAGCAATAGCAAATGGAACACAAGTAACAATATATTCAACAAATGGCAACTGGTCAGAAATAGGAACTAACAGATGGATTTGTAGCGATTATTTAACAAGTTATATGCCTAGCAAGAAAAAGTCTACTACAACTAAATCTCGCAGCTATACTACAGGAAAATATAAAGTAACATCTAATTTAAATGTAAGAAGGGGAGCTGGAACAAAATATGCTAGAAAAAGCTACAAGCAATTATCTGCAAATGCAAGACAGCAAAACAGAAGGTTAGGCGGAGAATTTTCTGGATATAGAAAAGATGTAGTTTGCACAGTTACAAAAGTAAAAAATAACTGGGGCTTAACCAATAGTGGATGGATATGCTTAGACTATTGCAAAAAGATATAATCATATGATATAATCTCATTAGTTTATTAGCAGTTATGAAAGATATTAGAGCTAGATTGATTAATTTCAGTCTAGCTCTTTTTTTGTGCCAAAAATCAGTAAAATTAAGGTATAAAACTATATTGATTAAAAATAAAAATGGCTTAAAATTGATTTTAGAGCTAAATAAAATAATATTTTTTATTATATAGCTTTAAATTTCTTTTCGTCAGCAAAATTTATCATTTCTGTGTCTTTTAGTAGTAATTTACCAAAATCTGATATATTATCCATATTATTAGCCTTACCATTTACTTGTTCAGCTTGTGTTGCTAAAACCTGTTCATATGTAAATTTAAGCATCATTAGTTTCTTATCTTTTTCTTTATTAGAAATTGATTCTCCATTAGTATTAAGCATAAATTCTAGGTTATAGCCATATAATTCTAATGCTCTTAATATAATATCAACTTGTCCATTTAATAAACTTAATGTAACAGGTTGAACCTTTTTTAAATCAAAAGTTGCTTTTGAATTTGCTGAATCCACCATTTCTACTCCCCTCCGCTTCTATTTTATTTATATTAAGCTACACAATACTCCATAGCATCACTCATTTTGTATTTTGCTAATGGATGTTCATACATAGTTTTTTCTACTTTAGGATCATAAGTATGAGTATATATTTTAGTTACTTCAATTGTTGAATGTCCAAGTAACTCTTGAATAGTTCTAATATTAGTACCATTTCTATATAAGAGTGTTGCACAGGTATGTCTTAATGTATGTGTTGAATATTTTTTAGTATCTAAATCAATTTTAGAATATGCTTTTTTTTATCAATTTTCTTACAGATTCTGGTCGTAAAGGCTCTAAATTTCTACTAATGAATAAGTATTGTTCATATTTTTTTATTGGTTTAAATTCATCTCTTATACTTAAATATTTTGAAATTGCATCTTTAGTTGAACTATCTAGATAACCTGTTCTCTCCTTATTCCCTTTTCCTAGTATTGTAAATGTATTATTATCAAATTTAAGATCATTTATTTTTAAGTTAATAAGTTCTGCTCTACGAAGTCCACAATGCAGAAATAAATGAATTATAGCATTATCTCTGATATCATATTTATTTGAAGAATTAGAATAGACATCTTGAAGTTTTTTTGCTTCCGCATATGATAAATAGTTAGGTATTTTCTCATATTTATTACTAATTGTTTTAATAGTTTTAAATGGCTCTTTAAATATATTGTGTTTAATATTGTATAGATATTCGAAGAAGAGCTTTAATTGTTTGGTTTTTAGACTTATAGTAGCTTCTTCGTAGTTATTCTCAGATAAGAAGTATATAAAGTTTATAATATCACTATTTATTACTCCTCTAATATCATTTAAAGTCATTTTATTTATATCAGTATATCTATTACCATATTTCATTTCATTAAGAAAAGTTAAAAATTGCATTATAGTATGTATAGTTGTTTCTATATATCCTTTAGACAAGTTTTTTATACCTAGTACATAATATATAAATTCATTTATAAAATCTGGATAGTTATTTTCCATTTTTCTCATTCTCCTTTTCAATTAAACTTGATACACCATAGTTTTGCATTATATCTTTTAGTTTTACATCATTAATATGAGTGTATATTTCCGTTGACGATAGACTCTCGTGTCCTAATATCTTTTGTGTTATCAATATGTCTGCATTACCTTCGTTATATAGTAAAGTAGCACAAGTATGTCTTAATGTATGTGTATGAAATCCCGCTTCTTTATCATTAAAAGTAAGATATAACTCTTTTTCTACTATATCTTGAACACTTCGTCTAGCTATTCGTTTATTTCGTTCGCTTAAAAATAAAGCGTTATAATCTGTATATGATTTATCTAGTTTAGGTCTAACTTCTAGGTATTTTAATATAGCTTCGTTAGTTGCATCATTAAGATATAGCATTCTTTCTTTATTACCTTTACCACATACTTTAAGAGTTCTTTCATCAAACTTTATATCTGTTAAATCTATATTAACAAGTTCTGATAATCTAATACCACAATTAAGAAATACACATACTATTGCATAATTTCTAATTTTATTTCGTTGCTCTGATGTTATTATTTTAGAAAGCATTGTTTTACTTTGTGATAAGTTTAAGTATTTTGGTAATCGTTTACCAGTATTAGTTGATTTATGATTTCTAGTAGGATCATTATTAATATGATTGTTTATTGTTAGAAATTTAAATAATCCTCTTAATGATGCTAATTTCTTATTTCTGGTTTTAGGTGTATTATTTAACTCGTACCTTAAAAAGAATAAGAAATCATCTATGTCTTTTTCTATTAAATTATTCATATCATCAATAGTTATATCTTTTATTGATAATTGTTTAAAATCATCTATATTAAATTCTTTTGGATTTTGCTCCTTGAACTTAAGTATCTGAAGAAAGTTCTTATATCGAAATAATCTTCTCTTACTGTTGTATTAGAACAATGCTCAATACATTTCTTATAATTGAAATAGTTATTTAAAAACTCTGGGTTTTGTTCTTGATAAATTGAATACTTCACAATTAAGACCTCCTCAAATTCTCATCATCAAATTGCTCATAGGCAAAATCGAAGATTTTGTATTTTCTTGTTGAGATGATTTTAAGTTTTATTTTTGAAAAAGTCAAAGGTCTATAATTTTTATATAGACCTTTGACAAATTATTAAATTTTATATAAGAATTTTTCATCTTATGTGATTCATTTTAGAAAATTTTAGTTAGAAGCGGAAAATACAGATTTTAACTATATTTTCAGACAACAAACTATATACCTAAAATTTAAAAACGCCTTAAAATCGATTCTCGTGCGTCGATTTTTTGCTGTTATTTACAATGTATCCTTACATACTCAAAAATAGAGTTTTCATCAATTGTTGCTACCAAAATCCAAAAATAATTTTCAAAAAGTTCATCATAATTATCATAAAGTTCTAACTCTTTAGATAATTTATAGGTAGTTAGTATTTTATATGCTTGTATTTGCTCTTTAGTTAGTTTTATAGTATCCTTTATCTCATTTATGTATTCTTCATCTAATTTTTTCCCTTTTAGTTTTCTATAATATTTTTCTAGTGCCATAGTATCCACCTCAATTTTTTTATCAGTTGTTTTCTTTTTGTTTTTCTATTTATTTTTCGTAGTAGTTTTTCATTTAATTTTTTCTCGTGTTTTAAGTTCCATTCTTTTATATATTCTTGTTCTTCTTCATCATCAAACACTTGTTCTGTACCTGATACATTTTGACTTCCACCATATATAATCGCCCATAAAGTAAAAGCAATAGTTAATAATATAATTGTTATTATTGTTACGAACATTTCTGCCTTCTCCTTATTTTTTTACAAGTAAATCTTGTATTATTGTTTTTTTATTATCAAATTAGTAAATGCAAATACTTACATTTACTAGCATTTTACACGTATCAAACAAGAGTTTGTTATTACTCTTCATCAGTGAATCTAAGTCTAATCCACTAGGTCTGACCCTGTCAGGCATACCATCATTGTTTGGGACGGCTCATTTAGGACTAATCTCAATAAATCCTAAACTTCAACGCACATACTGTGACTTGGTATAAGTATCATTATCTATATAGTCTTCGTCCTTAAGATTACATATCTTAAATTCTATTCAATGGTTTCCAACCCACCAAATCCTATATAGCTTTTTGTGTTTGATTTGTTTTATGCAATTTGCAAAGAACAATTTGAGATATTTTTTTAAGAAGCATATTTACCCCTTCACTATTACGTCACTCAGAAGGGGGTTTTATGCAGAAAATTTAAAATTTCTTAAAAAATTCTTTTTTTAGCTTGTTTATAGACTCTCTTAAATACCTGGAAATAGTGGATTGATTGACATTTTCTAGTTTTGCAATTTTTTCTTGTGGTATGTCTTCAAAAAAGTATTTTAAGAAGATTTTTGCGTGTTCTTTGGATAATGACCTGTGGATAAAGTCATAAACTTCAATTTCTATATATGGATCAATAGGATTTCTTCCAGTAGCAGAATTACTAATTGTACTTGTATTACTTAGTAGTTCATTTATTGTGTCATCAATATGCTTTATCCTGTGTCTAACTATTTCATTTTCATATTTGAATTTTTCAGGGTATAAGATGCTATATAGTTCGTCATATACTTTAGGGGCATTAACATGTATTTCTTCAAACTTGTCCATATTTTTCATTCTAAAATAGTATCTAACATATGTAGAGTAAGGTATGCACAAAGGATTTTGGTTATTTTCTACTTCTTCTAATAAAGCTTCAGCATACTTATTTACAGAAACTTCTTCTTCATAAGTTTTATCTGGAGAGATGTACCAGATAATAAAGTATTTTTTCATAATCTCGTATTCAAAATAATCACCATAAATATTTCCTAAATTTAATCTCATAATAAAAAATCCTCCTTGTTAATCTGAAATTTGAAATTCAAATCAACAAGGAGGACCTCTTATAAAAACAATAAATGCAAAGCCTAAAATTAATTTAAAAGCTTTGCACACAACAACATATATAATTAACTTATCTACAAGATAAAATTCAAATGGGCGCAATATAGAGCTACTATTTCTAGCAACTAATTGTAAAGATATTCTATACTTTATAATATTAATATAAGAAGTATTAGAAGCGGATATAAATACGCTCATAATAAAACACCACCTAAACTTACAATTGTTATTTGTAAATTGGTGTGGTGTTGTTCATTAGTTAAATATAATCATTATAGATTTGGTAGATAATAACAAAACATTATCTTTTTATAATCTAAAAATCTTAAATATAGAATAAATATAAATATTACATACTAATCAATCCCTTGCGTTTATTGTTGCACTTTTGTATAGCATATTATTATTGAAAGAAGCGGATTTTTTAATTTATAAGAATTTCAATTGCCTTTTCTAATACAATATCTTTTCCACTCTCCATATCTTCAATTCTTTCTTTACAATAAATATCAGGTTTTAAGTAAATTGGTTTAAAATAATGCTTGTTTTCGGTAGTATTAAATTTATTGAAATCCTCTTTCGTACATAAATCATAACATTTATTGAAATTAAAATAAAAATACTTATACGAATAGTTTCCATTTAGTTTTGATTTTGGAAGTTCGAAACCATTGCCCAAATTTCCAAAACTATTCATTGGCATTGCTACATCTGTTCCAATAGATACTCCACTTATTTCTTTTAAATCAATTATTGCAAAGCAACCAGCAGAGAAAACTTTTTCATTTACTAATAATATTATTTTAGATTGTCTTTCTTTCAATAATTCTATTAATGGCTTAATTATACTTGAGTTTCCACCACCATTGTATCTTAAATCAATTACTACTTTTGAAATATCAATTTTTGACAAAGATTTAACTAATTTATTCATCATATTGTTATCATCTCTGCACCTATTATATGTAATTATAGGAATATTATCTTTTAGATAAAAAGACATGTTTTCCTTAATATTATACTTAAAATATTCGTACTTTCCATTATATTCATAGTTTAAAATTGTTCCATCATTTAGTTCGATTGATATAGTGTCATCTTCTTTTTTTATTGAAGGCAAACTTTTAATAATAAACATATTACTAAAACCAAATAGAAAAGATTCTATACTAAAAATAAAATAAGCTTCATTTTCACAACACATCATATTTCTATATTCATCTATTAGTTTTTCGATATCAACATTATTAATCTTTACTATATATTTAAATTTTGCTTTTTCATTATCAGACTCAATTAAATATAGCTTATTATCTATATATTTTAAAATTGATGGCCAGTCCTTTTGATTAGGATAGACATTTGTATGTTGATCATAAGGACCGAGAGTATTGGAAATTATTGATGTACTTACATAATATAAATCCCATATTGTATTTACTGGATACTTTTGAAGTATATTTTTTATATAATCATCTGTTTCCTCTTTAGATTTATCGAAGAAGAAACAAATATGCTTGTCTTCGAGCTCTTTTATAAGATAATCTACATCGCTTTTGTATTCATTCAAGTTACTCACCTCTAATTTCATTTAACATATCATAAATTATTTTACTATCTTCTCCTAATTCATCATAGTTGAATTTCTCAGCCTTTTTATTATAATTTTCAAATTACTTAATAAATTCATCTACATTTTCTTTATTTACTCTATCTCTAATAATATATTTACTTATTTCTAATCTGTTTTTCCATAAAAGAGTTTGCAAACATTGAGCTATTACTTTATTAGATAAAGTTGTTTTGTTGTATAATTCCATTACAATTTCATCAGTTATTATTCTAGGGTTTGTTACTACTATTTTATTGGCTCTCCAAATACCTTTTTCTTCATTACATAAAACCACTTCTGCATCTTCTGGAATTATTACATCATATATAGTATCGCCTCTATGAAGCCATCTTAATATTGTATCTTCAGAGCCAAAGTTAAAACCACCCATTTTATCAGGCTTGATTTCATTAGGATTCCAATTATCAGAATAGTTTATTTCATCTAACTTATATTCAAATCCTCCTGCATTACTTTTTGTTCCATCCATTACACGAACATACTTTCTCATATACTTTTCTCCCTTATATCTCTATCATACCTTATTATCAATATCTTTAATCTCGATTACTCCTTTATAATTTTTCCATCTAAATTAGCTATATAGCAGTCAGGGAAATTGCTTTTTAATCCATCAATTACATCTTGTTTGTTTTCAATTTCTCTACTTACAAGTAACCCTTCTACAAAACAAACAGGTACACCAAACAAAATTGCACTTTCCCTATCTGTTGTAAGTGATGTTCTTTCGTTATAAATAAATTCATTGCAAAACCATTCGCTTATAAAGCTTCTAACTACAGATTCCTCCATAGTGTCTAAATTAAAGATATCATTTTTTATTAATTCTTTTGCATAATCATTATCCATATTAAATATAAATGCAACATTTACTTTGTTATTACTTAAGCAAGGCATAAACCTACATTCTTTTGTTTGTTCTGCATCCCATCTCCAATAATTATTATCTCTAAATTCTTCTATTGCTTTGTCTAATTCGCCATATCTTACTAACTTAATCTTTTTTTGTTTTCCATCACCTGTTTTAAATGTAACAGTAGCTCCACTATATAACTCAATATATTCTCTTAATGTCATATCATATTGAATATTCCACATTGATGCACAAAGTGGTGTTTTTTTATTTTGATTATATTCATAGATAAAATCTATACTGATTATTCCTTCATTTTTAATATCTTCTATATCGCCTAAATTTCCATATTGATTTGTTACATGCTTTGCTCCGTGTAAAAAAGTACCCTTCTTTAGTTGTACCATATCTCCAATTTTATATATTGATTGTGGTTTTATATATTTTTCGTTTATATCATAGAATAGATTTATTTGATTTATAAAAATGTTTTTAACTTTCTCGTTATCTCTAAATATTTCATTTGTTCTTTGTATATATTTTTCTCTTTTATCCATTTAAACCTCCATATAATATGTATTATATATAATTAGAAGCGGAAACAATTATATTTCTTTTTCTAATTTTAACTATTTTTCATATCTTCAATTATGCTTTTAAATATATTATTACGATCAAATAATAATACCTATAATTAGTTTATTATGTCTCCACGGAATTAAAAATATATTTAATTCTAAATTTTCCTCAAGTTGAGGAAAATTTTCATCAGATAAAATTTCAACAGGTTGAATATAATTGTCAATCTTTTCAATATTCATAGTACTTCACGGGGTCATTCTATCATAACATTTTTAAAATATAAACTACCTAGAGCAAAAAAGTTATTTATTTTTAAACTAAGAATTTCAAAACATCTTTCACAAGCAGATATTACTAAAGACTTAAATTTAATGGGAATTAATATGCATAAAAATGATATTGGTAGAATTGAAGCTAATGAAAGAACTGTTAAAGATTATGAACTTTATGGAATTGCTAAAGTTTTGCAAGTTTCTATGAATGAACTTTTAAAAGGAATTGAAAATAATTTAGAAAAATAAAAAAACGCAGAGCTAGGATATGATCCCAGTTCTGCTGATTTTTATTGTTTTATATTTAATTTTCGAACATTCTTTCTTTAAGAATATTGTAATTTGTTTCAAGTTTTCTTTTCCATATTCAATATTGACATTCAAAATTTTTTCTTTTTCCATAATCATTATCTCCTTGGCTTTTTTCTAAATTCTATGAATGAAAAATTTTTTTGTTTTTATATATTTTTTTATATTAGAATAATACCACCTTGTAAATTTTTAGTCAACAAATGGATTTTAAATGGATTTTCATTTTATGTGTCATTTATATAACTCAATTATTTTTCAACTTCAATTATTGATTCTTTATATGCTTTTGCAATTTTTTCTATATCTTCTTTGCTTCCTTCAAAATCTTTTATTCTAACTATATCTTCTGTTCTATCTTTTACTGTTTTTCCTTCATTATTTACTTTAGTATGATATAAATAAATATATAAATCCTTATTATCAATAAATTCATATCCAATATAAGCATCTTTTAGATCATATAATTTTACAAAATCATCTTTGATTTCTTTATTTCTATCACCACCATATTGGCTAAAGTAGTCAACTAAACGACCGTCTAATTCAATTACAGAACCTCCAGTTAAAAAACTTCCTGATCTTTCATATATTTTTATCGTATCGAATGATTTAAAAGCATATCCTTCTTGATTTGATACTGTTGAATTAATGTACCAATCTATCAAAAAACCATATCCTTTATCTTTAGATATTAATTTTGATATTTCTTCTGCACCTTGTTTTACCTTATCTTTATCTTTTGTTAATGCAACTGCGTAAAAATGAACATCAATTCCATCTACTTTTTTAACATATTCAAATCTTGACTGTGCATTATTTACATATTCACTGTAAAATTTATAATTCTCATTTTCTTCAATTGTTTTTTTCGCCTCAGTCATAAATGGTTTACCATCGATAGTTGTATATTGATCAGTTGAAACATTTATGTATATATTTGTTGAACTTGCAAAGTCTATATAAGCACCCTTTGGATTATAGCCAAATGAAGCTCCTGAACATTTTCCAGCATTTAAGACTCTTCTTACTCTTATATGCTTAATATCTGTATCACCTTCTGAGTATGATAATATAGTTTTATGGTCTTCATCTAAATAGAATGAAAATTTATTTGTATCAACTTTATCAATGTTTCTAGATGAATCAGCATATGTTACACCTTTTTTTAATACTGTATTGTTTGGCTCATTAGATACATTAGTATTTTGCTCTTTTTGAGCATTATCCTCACCCTTCTTATCATTTTTTCCACAACCTGTTAAAATAATAGTTGTGCACATTATAATAATTGTTATAATTAATAAATTTAAAAATTTCTTTTTCATTTTTTCCTCCTTATTACTAT
>USQY01000051.1 GCA_900557045.1 uncultured Clostridium sp. | reverse complement strand
ACAATTTTTTTCAAGATATTTTAGTATTTCTGAATCATTTATTTTTTCAAAATTTATCTTCATACATCTTGATTTTATTGTAGTTAACATTTTATTTTCATCACTTATAATTAAAATTATAACTACATACTCTGGTGGCTCTTCCAAGGTTTTTAATAGGCAGTTTTGTGCTTCTTTTGTCATTTTATCAGCATCATTTATTATATATACTTTCTTACTTGTATTTACAGGTTTTTCTATTATTTTGGTTTGTATAGCTCTTATTTGCTCAATTTTTAGTGTCTTTCCATCTGGTTCAATATATGAAAAATCTGGATTATTTCCACTTGAAAATTCTACACATGATTTGCATTTATTGCATTCATATAAATTAAAATTTTCACATAAAATCATTTTAGCAAATTCTATTGCAATCATCTTCTTACCTATTCCCTGTTTTCCTATAAACATATAACTATGTAGTATAGTATTATTTATTAATGACTTAGTTAAAATATTTTTTACATTATCATTTCCAATTATATTGTTAAAACTCACAGATTCACCACCATACTTATATTGTACTTTACTTATTTTTATCTAACATTTTTATAAATGCCACCAATTTTATTAATTGGCCAAATTCTACATACGGCTTTACTTTCTATTTTTTCTATAGGAATACATCCGAATCTTCTACTATCTATAGATTCTCCTCTATTGTCGCCTAATACATACACTGTATTTTCAGGAACTATTAAGTCTGTATACATTCCGTCTAAGTCTTCAGTAATAACATAATCTTGCAAATAATTTTCTTGTAATTTTTCACCGTTTATATATACACTTTCATCTTTTATTTGAACATGATCACCTGGGATACCTATTACTCTTTTTATGTAACTTGTTTTGCCTATTTCAAGTGTATAATAAATAAATTTCAAAACCATACCATTTGGATTATATTCATACACTGCAACAGGATTTTCATAATCAACATGATTTATATCTACATATCTTTGAGTTGGTGCCTCAAAAGTTATTATATCTCCTCTTTCAGGCATTTTATTAAAAGTTGCACCCCACTTACTTAACCATAATCTTTCATTTTGCATTAGTGTTGGATACATAGATGACTGTTTTACAACAGTAGGTACTCCTATAAAAGATTTTATTAAAATTACAATTATTATGGCTATAACTATACAATATACCCATTCTAAAATATTTTTAACTTTGCTTTTCTCTTCCATTCTAATAAGAACTTCCTTTCTTAATAAACTTTATTCAATAAAAAACCAAATAAATTATATCTTAAATCATTGTATTTTTCAATACTTTCTTACATTAAAAAAACACAGTACTCAATTTATAAAATTTCAATATTATATATTATTTTTTAGTTGGTATTCTAATTACAACTTCCGTTCCTTTACCAACTTCACTTTTTATATCGATACTTCCATTATTTTGATTTAAAATTTCTTTTGCAATAGATAATCCTAGTCCTGTACCTCCGAACTCTCTACTACGAGCTTTATCAACTCTATAAAATCTTTCAAATATTCTTGTTAGGTCGTCTTTTGGAATTCCAATTCCATTATCTATAATTTTTATATAAGCATCATTATAAACAAATCCAACATAAATTTTTATATTACCATTTTCTTTAGTATATTTTATGCTATTTGATAATATATTTAAAACAACTCTTTCTATTCCGGATTTATCTGCATACACTAATGGTACATTTGCAGTAACTAAATTTTCTACTTTGTGATTTTTTTTAGAAATTTCTATTTCTAATTTCTCTTGACACTTTTTTACTAATTCTCCTAAATCAAATTCTGTTTTTTCTATTTTGATTTTATTGTTATCATATCTAGATAATGCTAATAAATCTGTTACTAATTTTGCCATTCTTCTAGCCTCAGAAGCAATTACATTTAAAAATTTATTTCTAGTTACATCGTCATACTCTCCCTCTAATAATGTATCTGCATAGCCCATTATAGATGTTATAGGGGTTTTTAATTCATGTGATACATCTGCAACAAACTCTTTTCTCATATTATCTAATTTTACATGTTCAGTTATATCTTGAATTACTGCTATTACTCCTGCTGGTCTTTTATTGTTATCCTTATATGGAACAAATAGTAAATTTATGTATTTTTCTCCAACATTTATCCTTTTATCAGATGATGTCCAGTCTTCTAAATATATAATTTTTTCTAAGTTAATATCTACATTAAATTTAGAAAATACCTTTTCAAAGTCATTATCCTCATCAGATAAGTTCAATAATTTCTCTGCTGCTAAATTCTTATGTGTAACTTCTCCTTCTAAATTAAATGCAATTATTCCATCTGTCATATATAATAGTATAGTTTCTATTTGTTTTTTCTGTTTATCAACATCTTTTAAATGTTCTCTTATTTCTAATGTGGCGTCATCAAAAGCTAACATAAACTCATCTCTATTCCTGCTTTCCTCTTGCAATACTCGTACTTTTGTTTCTTCACCTGTAACTATTTTCCCTGCATCTTTAACTATATCTACCATAGACTTTTTTATTATTTTTTTTAGCACACTACTTGTAATTATAGACATAACTACAAAAATATTTATTGCTATCATTAAATATTTTTTTGTTATATTAACTATTTGTTGTGTATTCGAAATATCAGAAATATTTTCTATATACATATATCCCATTAAACTTATTAAAATAATTCCTATTATTATAAAAATTATAGTTAATTTATTTTGAAATTTCCTTTGCATCTTTATTACTCCTCTTCCACTTTTCTTTTGATTATCGCTTCACTACTTTTTATTATTTAATAAGGTATGATTTATAAATTTTATTTGATTTATAGATCATACCTACTTTAGTGCACAAATTATTTTCTTTCTTTATCTTTATTTGTTGAAATATAATATCCTACACCTCTTTTAGTAACAAGTATTTTAGGGCTAGATGTATCTAATTCTATTTTTTCTCTAATTCTTCTTACTGTAACATCAACTGTTCTTATATCACCATAATATTCATATCCCCAAACTTTTTCTAGCAATATTTCTCTAGTAATAACCTGACCTGGTTGTTTTGCAAGATATTTTAAAACTTCAAATTCTCTTAATGTTAAATCTACGACTTTTCCTCTAACTTCTACCTCAAATTTATCTAAATCTAATGCTAAATCTCCTACTTCTATTTTATTTGTATTCTCTTCTATAATTTCTTTGTTTACTTCTCCAACATTTTCTGTTGCTATATCCAATTTTCTTAAATTTGCTTTAACTCTTGCCATTAATTCTCTTACACTAAATGGCTTTGTAACATAATCGTCTGCTCCTAATTCTAATCCTAATATTTTATCTATTTCTTCATCTTTAGCTGATAACATCAATATCGGTATGTTTAAACTATGTCTAATGCACTTACATACTGCTAATCCATCCATTTTCGGTAACATTATATCTAGTAATACTAAGTCTGGTTTTTTTTCTAATGCAATTCTTACACCTTGTTCTCCATCATTTGCCTCTAAAGTTTCATATCCCTCTTTTTGCAAATTATATACTAAAATATCAACAATCGGTTTTTCATCATCAACTATTAATATTGTTCTCTTTGGTTTTTCCTTCATTATATTTTCCATTAAAAAAACACCCCTCTTTTTAAGGTCTATTGTGTTATTTATATCATATTATTAACAGTTGTACAAGTTTTTTTAAAAGTTTTGTCTTATTTATTATTATTTTTAACACTTTATATTATTACCTAATTATTATATAGTACTCATAATTTTAGGATACTTATGCAATATTATTACATAAGTATCCTAAATTACTTAATTTTTATCTTTCTATTTCATCTTGTATTTTATTATTTATTGAAGTTGTTTTATATTCTTTCTTTACTATATTTGATGTGTCTTTACCTTTTATCTCTTCGTATTTTTCATTACTTATTCTTTCTATATCTGCACTTTCATTTATAATATAATGTTCCTGCACAACCTTTCCAAGATCTTCCGACATTTCTATAGCTGTTTTTACACATTCATTTTCTGTTTTCCAATTGTGTTTATCTTGAAGTTCAAATATATCTTTTGCAAGTTCTTTTAAATTATCTGGTATATCTTCACTCCATACATCAAAACTATTCATTGAATAATATTTTGAATCTAGCCCTTTTATTTTCAATCTATCAGAATCTCCACGCACTCCATCTACATATACTACTTTTACAAAATCTTCGTTGTTATCATATTTATCATAATTTCCATATAAAATTGCTTCTTCCATTTTTTTCTCTATAGTTGTTGTTGCTGTATGTTTAAAATATCCACACTCCATAAATTCAATTATTGTAGCTCTTGCTTTTGATTTTTCTGTAAGACTTTTTGTCTTATTATATGTATCAATTGCTTTATAAAATTCCTTGGTTTTCATTAAATCTTCATTTGTAAATGATAAGTTTTGTTCTGTTTCAGAAATTTTTTGTATATATTCATTATAATTATCTGAAATAGAATCATCTATTCTCTTTTGTTCTTTATATTCTTCTATCTTTCCCATTGTTGCACTAGTACCTGCTATAATTAAACCTATCATTCCTACTGTTGGAATAAATTTTTTTATAATTTTTTTCCCATTTTTATGGGGATTCTTCTTTTGAGTGCATTTGTTAAATTTCTTATTTTCATTATGCATAAAATTATCTACACCATTTCTATTTTGTGTGGATTGTTCTAGTCTTTGTTTTCTTTCTGTATCTGTGCCTTCTAGAAAATATTTTCGATTATTTCCTGTTTCTTTTCTTAGAATATTTGCCTCTCTTTTTTCTTCTATTCCTTGATCATATATATCATTATTCATATATATACCTCCTTCGTTAAACATCAATTTATTATAACACATTTACATAAAATAGTCAAACTGTTAAATAATGTATTTTTTCATTTGTCCCTATTTTTAAAAATTAGTGTCAAAAAACTCAACATAATTTTTTTGGATTTTTTACTACCCATAGCCATTGGTACAAATATTCTATAATCTATTTATAGTGGTATCCTATAATTTTTGCTTCCAGTTGATTGTTGTGTATATCTTAATATAAAACGATAATATGACAACACTTTAAAAAAAAGTTGTTGCAATGAAAATTTTGCTTTTTTATCTCTGATTTGATATTTATGTAAATATATTGATATTCAGAATAAAATCCAATATATTACTTACAGCAAAAGCACCTATTATGTACTAGTTTCATACTAATACATATGATAGCTATAACTAATTATCATACAAAAAAGAAGATTGCTTGGTAATCTTCTTTTTTCTTACAGCCTTTTTTCTTTTATTCTTCTCTCTCAACCTACATTTGCACATTCACTTTCTTCTTCATTACTATAATTATTACCACCAAAATAATACTTAGCTATTAATTCATCTAGTTCCACACTTAACTTATATATTTCTTTGTAGTTTTTTCCAGTTATTATGCTTTCGTTTAACATCTCTCTTGCTTTACAGATTTCTTCGTCTAACATATAACCATCACTCCTTCTTCACTATGTGTGCTTGTCTCATTTGTATATATATATAATACCATATTTTTGCTATATTCGTCAACACAAAAACTGCATTTATCAATGTTTTGTCCAACTTTTCATCTTCTTTTTTCGACTCAATTCGACATATGTTTATATTTATTTTTATTATATATCAAAATAATACTAAATACTATAAAAAGTACTAATGACAAAATTTGTGAAATTCTACAATTAAAAAACATTAAACTATCAGTTCGTAGTCCTTCTATTATAAATCTTATAATAGAATAGCAAATTATGTATATATATGTTATTTCTCCCGAAAATTTTCTTTTTTTGCTCAATATCGCCAAAATTATAAAAATTACAAAAGTTCCTATTGATTCATACAAAAAAGTTGGATGAACATATTTAGCTACACCATTTTCTATAATCTCCATTTTTATTGGCATATTAGTTTCATATCCATATGCTTCTATATTAATATAATTTCCCAATCTTCCAATTGATTGTGCCAATGCTAATACAGGTGCAATAAAATCAGTTATATCTAATACATTTATCTTCTTTATTTTTCCTATTATAGCAATTGTAATAACTCCACCAATTATTCCACCATATATAGCTAGTCCACCATTTTTTATTTGAAATATTTCAGCAGGATTATCGATAAAATAATCTAAACTAAAAACCACATAATATAGCCTAGCACATATTATTGATATAGGAATAACAAACAAAGCAAAATCTAATATATCATCAAACTTAATACCAAATCTCCTATCATGTACCTTAAACCACACTAATCCTAGAACCATAGCCGAAACAATCAAAACAGCATACCAATACACCTCTATCCCAAAAATTTCAAAGGCAACCCTAGGAATAATACCTGTTTTTATAATCATAAAAATCCTTTTCCTTTCTCCAAACAACATTACATACTCTATACCTACTACATAATTGTTCTATATAACTATTTTATATAACCACAATATAATATTACTCTATAATTACTCTATAACCACTATATAAACACTCTTACCTACTCCAAAAATATAAAAAAAACAAAACACCACCATAATTCGGAGAAAGAAATTTTTACTTTTGAAAAAATAAACCTCCGACCCGAGCCCTTCAACATTCAACCCCAGTCATTATCGTAACAAGTCCAACCAACCCCGCACGCACTCCACCGCGTTTGAAGGAGTTTATTTTTTCAAAAGTAACAAATTTCTTTCTCTCGGTGCTACCACCAAAAAATGATACATACTCGCACCTTACTTAGGTCTCACCACACTCAACACCATCTTTTCCTCATCAAAAACCTCTCTCAAAACCTGCTCAACATACTCCCTTGTAACAGTATTATACTTTTCAATATAATCAAAACTATTTATTCCCTTAAAAGAATCACTCAAAAACATCCTAGCAATATCCCCTACACTATTATACTCAGTAACATAATCGCCATATATCTTTCTCTTAATTCTTTCAAAATGCTCTTCATTCAACCCATTTCTCTTAAACTTCTCAACCTCAGTTTTAAATCTCTCATATATCACCTGAGGATTTTTTGATTGTCCAGAAATCAATACATGTGCATATTGCTTAGAAAATTCATAATCTAAATCTGGTTCTGCAAGCAAATCTCCATTATTGTATAACTCTTTATATAACTCTGAACTTTTTCCTATTAACATATTTAAAATAACTTCTATTGCAATATGTTTTTTTACAATTTCTTCAGAATTTGGCAATTTATCTTTATATCCTATCATAAATATAGGTACACTAACTTCCATATTAGTTTCTTTAATTTTTCTGTTAATGCTATCTTCCTCTACCTCATATATTCTTTTTATTTCTCCCTGATTTTCCTTATGTTTCAATCTTTTTTTAATTTCTTCAATTAATTCCTCAGGTTTAAAATTTCCACAAACGACTAAAGTCATATTACTTGGATGATAAAAAGTATTATAACATTTATATAATACATCTGGATCTATTTTGCTTATTGATTCTATAGTTCCAGCTATATCAAGCTTTACAGCATTTTTATGATATAAACAATCCATAGTATTCAAATATAATTTAAATCCTGGGTCATCATCATACATCATTATTTCTTGACCTATAATCCCCTTTTCTTTTTCAACATTTTCATCTGTAAAATATGGACTTTGAACATAATCCATTAATTCATCTAAACCTTCATAAAATTTATCAGACGAACATTCAAATAAATATGCTGTATGATCATTTGTTGTATATGCATTTGCTTCTAATCCTAATGCCATCAGAGTATCTAAACTGTTTGTTCCATTTGGTTGTTCAAACATTTTATGTTCAAGAAAATGAGCTACTCCATCAGGAATAAACACTTCTTCGTTAGAACCTGGCATTATAAATCTATTATCAATAGAACCAAAATTAGTTCCCCATATTACATATTTTTTGTTTGTATTTTCTTTTGGAATAATAATGATGTTAAGTCCATTTTCTAATTTTTCAAAATATGCCTTTTCTTTTATTTTTGTACTTTCTATAATTTTCATCTTAAATAACCTCCACTATACTAATCTTTCAAAAAATAAATAGTATTAATTTGCACATTATTTGCAATATTTAAAATTTGTTCTTTAGTAACCGAATTTATTCTATTTATATAATCTTCAATAGAAATAAATTCGTCAGATAATTCTTGAGAAAAATAATAAGTTAATTCAGCATCTTGTGTTTCAGAAATACTTCCTATTGTAGAAGAAATTAACAATTTTGCATTATTTATATCATTCTCGCTAAAATCTCCGTTTTTCATTTGTTCTAATTGTTGTTTTATTATTTCTAGTGCTTTATCATAATTTGGTATATCTATTCCACATTTTATAAACACATTATCTTTTTGCCTTAAATAAATTGAGCCTGCTGTATATGCTAAACTTGCTTTTTCTCTTACATTTTGGAACATTTTGGAATTTGCACTTCCACCTAATATGATATTATATACTGATGTTGCATACTTACTTTCTTTTTTATTTTCTAATATATCTAACCCTAAAATTAATTTTCCTTGAGTTACTTGCATACTTTCTTTTATTATTTTTGGTTCATTTACTCTTTCTTTTACTTTATTTTCTTTATTAACATTATATTTAGGATCTCTTTCATTTAAATTTTTAATTATTTCATTTTCTTTTATTGAATTTAGTATTTCATTATCCAAATCTCCAGAAACAAAAATATCAATTTTTGCATTTTTTATTAATTGTAAATAATATTCATATAAATCTTTTGCATTTATATTTTTTAAATCTTCAATATAACCATATTTATATAATCCATATGGTTTATCTTTATACATTTCTTCAATGCACCTATCTGAAGCATATTTGGCTTTGTTATCTATTTTCCCTTCTATTATTTGTTTTAAATTTTCTTTTTCTCCATTTATATATTCTTCTTTAAAACTTCCATTTTCTACATATGGATTAAATACAATATCTATTAATATATCTAAACATTCTTTGCTTAAGTTTTCTTGTGATGGTAAGAATTCGTTGTTAATGCTTTCTAAATAAAATTTCATTATATGATTATCACCTGTTTTTTCAACACCACAATCAAAACTTGCTCCATACATATTTTCTAAATTTTGACTAATTAATTCTTGAGTAGGCATTTTTTTAGTTCCTCTTCTTAATATAGCTGTAAGAAGTGCATTTTTTGTTACATTTTCTCTTTCCAATTTTGTTGTTATAAAAATAGAAAATAAATTTGTTTTAAATTTATTAGTATTAATTTTATGAAAAGTAATTCCTGGCTTTATATTTTGTTTAATATAATTCATTTTATTAACCTTCTTTCTTTATCATTTTTTATTATTATAATATAATTTGGTAAAAATATACAATAAAAATAGAAAAAACAATGTGAATATTATAATTTTCTCTGGATATACTATTTGTGAATAATTATTTTATGAAGGGAGATTTGTGTTATGAAAATTATAAATGTAATTGCATTGTTACTAGTTATAATTGGTGGAATTAACTGGGGATTAGTTGGTTTATTTGACTTTAATTTAGTTGATTTCTTATTTGGGTTAGGTTCTATATTTAGTAAAATAATCTATATATTGGTTGGAATAGCAAGTTTATGGTGCATTGGTTTATTTAAAAAAGTTTGTGATTAATTTTTTATAGATATTAAAAAATACTGTAATGTATTTTCTTTTATAAAAAAATCAAATATTATTAAAATGCAGAGTAAATGTGCATATTTAATAATATTTGATTTTTTACTTTATATTTTATTTTTTCTATCTTTATTTGAATTTTATATCTATGCTAATAATTTTTTGACTATTTCATTTATCATCTTTCCATCTGCTGTTACACCTAATTCTTCTTTGGCTTGTTTCATTATTTTTCCCATATCTTTCATAGATGTAGCACCAACATTTGAAATAATTACTTTTATTTTTTCTGTTAATTCTTCTTCAGATAATTTTTTAGGTAAGTATTCTTCTAAAACTGCCATTTCTTCTTTTATTTGATTTATTAAATCTTCTCTTCCAGATTTTTCATAATCAGCTAATGAATCATTTCTTTTTTTGAATTCTTTTGCTATTACTTCTAAAATTTGATCATCATTTAATTCTATTTTTTTATCTTTTTCCACTTGTAAAATTGATGCTCTTACCATTTGAACTGTATTTTTTCTGTTTACATTTTTCTCTTTCATAGCTGTTTTTAAATCTTCTAGTAATTTTTCTTTTAACATATATTCTCACCCTTTCCTTTTAATATTAATTACTTATTATATCACAAAAGTGCAAGTGTATTACTTGCACTTTCAATAAACTACTAAAATTTTCTCTTTCTAGCAGCCTCTGATTTTTTCTTTCTTTTTACACTAGGTTTTTCATAGTGTTCTCTTTTACGAACTTCTTGTAATACTTGATTTCTTGCACATTGTCTTTTAAATCTTTTTAAAGCATCTTCTAAATTACCGTTATTTTTTACTTCTGGCATAAATATTCCCCTCCTTCCGGTATAAACCTTACCTTAATAGGATGTGTTTCTTTAGGGGTTTTTGTTTTTTTTAACCCTTTACATACGCATATTATTATACTCTACCTGATAGGCAGTTGTCAATACAAATACTAGATTTTTCCAATTTTTCATTGAATTTCAGTTGTCGAATTTTGTCGGTTATTGTAACGTTTTTTTATTTTTACAATATAATATATTATACAAGGAGGTGTATTATGATGGAGCCAGAAATTGATATTTGTTGTTGTAAATGCAAAAAAGAAAGAAAATTTAAATGTTGTGTTGATTTAATAATATTTATATTATCTATTGTATTAACTTTTGTTATTGGATTACTTGTGGGAGCTGTTACTGGTTTATTTGCTGCATTAGGTTTAGGTGCTGTTGTAGCAATTATTGTAACTTTAGTATTGTTAATTATAATTAGAGCTATAATGTTATTATGTGATAATAATAGAAAGAAAAATTGCTAGTTTTTCTTTCTTGAGTTACTAGTCGGTGCTATTTTTTGTTTAGCTTTTGCTTTTAGGGTAGCACCGAGAGAAAAAATTTGTTACTTTTGAAAAAATAAACTCCTTCAAACGCGGTTTGGTGCGTGTTGGGTTGGTTGGACTTGTTACGATAATGGCTTTATTTAGAAGTTTGAGGACTCAGGTCGGAGATTTATTTTTTCAAAAGTAAAAATTTCTTTCTCCGAATTTGGTTGGTGAATTTGTTTAGTGTGATGAGATGGATAGTGTTCTTTTAGGTAAATGGTTATATGCTTTTTTGTAATTAATTTGATAGTATTGCATAAGCAAACAAGTAATGGTTGCTGTAAAATTAAAGCAAGGAAAATTGTATAAATGGTAAAATTAAGTGACGCACTTTGAAATAAAAATAGACACATAAGATT
>USQY01000050.1 GCA_900557045.1 uncultured Clostridium sp. | reverse complement strand
CAGGATTTGAAGATGAAGATGAAGAAGTAGAAGAAGATACCCTTCCAGGATTTGATGATGAAGATGAAGAAGTAGAAGAAGATACCCTTCCAGGATTTGATGAAGATGAAGATGACGAAGAAGTAGAAGAAAACATAGAAAAACAACATAATGGTTCTTTTAAAAAAATAAATAATAAAAATTATAGATATGATAATGACTTAGCAAACAGTATAAAAGACTTACAAGAAACAGAGAAAAATACATCATATAATATAGATACAGATAATTTAATAACATCAGATCAAAAAATAGTATCATTCGTAGGAACGACAAAAAATGGAACATCTTTTATTGTAAATAATTTAGCAGAATTATATGCAAACAAAGGAATAAGAACAGCAATATTAGACTTAACTAAAAATAAAAATTCATATTATATATATACTAATAATGAAGATGAATTAAGGGAAAAAGCTCATGATTGTTTAGAAAAATTAAGAACAGGAATAGCTGATGGTGTAAAAGTAAATAGAAATTTGACAGTATTTACAGCTTTACCAAGTGAAGATGATAGTTTAGATGATGTGACAAATATAATACAAACATTATTAGAAAATTATACAATAGTATTACTAGATTGTGATTTTGAAACAGATGTTAGATATTTTAAGGCGTCACAAGAAATATATTTAGTACAGAGTTTAGATGTATTAACAATACAACCTTTAACGGCATTTTTAAGAGATTTAAAAGTAAAAGGTATATTGGAAACAAATAAATTAAGAATAGTAATAAATAAAAGTATAAAAATTAATTCTATTACAGATAAAATTTTAATAGGAGGAATGTCTGTATATAATGATCCAGCAATGACATATATGACAGAATTGTTTGATAGGGATACAATCAAATATACAACATTACCTTTTGAGGATCAAGTATATGTAAAGTATTTAGAAGGATTAGTAAACTGTAAAATATCATCAAAAGGATATTCAAAAAATTTCATGTCAAAATTAAATAAATTAAGTGATATGGTATACCCTACAATCAATGCAAAAAAAAACAAAAAAAACTATAATGATTATTCAAAAAGAAATAAAAAGTTTGAAGATTCATTTTCAAAAAACATAAGTTCAACATTAGATAAAATGAGAAGAAAGTATTAATATAACGAGGTGAGATTTTTGGGAGCTTTAATAGCAATTATTATAATACTACTAGTAATTGCAATTGCTTTGGTAGTATATAATATAAAATTAAAAAGTAAATTACAGACATTAAGTAACACAAATCAAAAAGTAACAAGCTTAAGTGTATTGCAAGATTTCATGAATACAATAAGTGAGCAAATTACTGCAGATGAAAAGATAAAAAAAATAAATGAAATTCTTATAGAAAAATATCAAATAAAATACTCAACTATAGTTATATATAATGGTGCAGAATATGAAATAAAAGCATCTAATGTTGAAGAAAAACACTGGGATGCATTAAGAAATTTGCAATCAGAAAAAGTTTTTAGTGATAGTATTCAAACAGCTACAACTAAGTATATAACAGTAAATGGCGAAAATGAAAAATTGCCATATTTAAAAATGGAATATGCAAGGGTAAAATCAGCAATGTTTTTTCCTTTGTATATTGATAATATCTACATAGGATATTGGATTATTGAAGGTGCGAAACCACATGAATTTGATAATGTAGATACCACTGTTTTAGAAGTTGTAAAGAATAATATAATTGCAGTATTAAAAACAGTTGAAAATCAAAGAATAATAAATAATTTAGTAAGAGAAGATGTGTATTCAGGTCTAAAAACTGTAGAATATTTATATTCAGAAGCTAAAACAGTAATAGATAAATATCCAACATCAGCAGTGTGTTTATTTAAAATTATTAATTTACCAAAAATTAATGAGAAAGTAAGCAGAAAAACAGGAAATGAAGTAATTACACAAGTAAGTAATTTGATAAAAAATAATTTATCAAATGAATATTTTTTTGTAAGATATATAGGTCCTAAATTTGCTATAGCATTCTCTGGAAGTGATGTTGAAGGCGTAGCACAATTTATGAGAGATATAAAAGAAAAGGTAGAAAAATTAAAAGTGATGTCTAGAGAAGACTACCAAGTAAAAGCAAATGACAAAACTATACCATATGTTATTCCGAAAATAAATGTAGTAATAACTACATATTATAAAGGTACAGCATTAGAAGGTGCATTAGCTAAATTAGAAGAATATCTAGATGGTGTGGATCAAAATGAAAGTGACATAAATTATTTATAGGAGGTGGAATTATGGCTACTGATGAGACAGTTAGTTTTAAAGTCGAAAGAGAAAAAAGCATAGAAGCAAGAGAAATTTTGCAAAAGGTATATGAAGCACTTGTAGAAAAAGGTTATAATCCAATTAACCAAATTGTTGGTTATATACTATCTGGAGATCCAACATATATTACAAGCCATAATGATGCAAGAAATCTTATCAGAAGAATAGAACGCGATGAGTTACTTGAAAAAATGGTAAAAGAATATATAGGATTGGAAGACTAAACTATGAGGTTATTAGGAATAGATTATGGAGATTCAAGAGTAGGACTTGCAATAAGTGATCCATTAGGAATAACGGCACAAGGATTAGAAACTATTACACATAATGCAAATGATAAAATAGTTCTAAAAAGATTAGAGGAAATCGTAAATCAATATAAGATAGACACATTTGTAATAGGAATGCCAATAAATATGGATGGTTCTAAAACAATTAGAGCAGAAGTAACAAATCAATTTATACATAAATTAAAATGTAAATTCAACAAAATAAAAATTGAAGAAATTGATGAAAGACTAACAACCGTGGCAGCACACAAAACAATGAATCTCTTGGATATAAATAAACACAAAAAAAGAAGTATTGTAGATACAATTTCTGCTGTTTATATATTAGAAATTTATTTAAATAAAACAAAAAATAGTTGATTTAATTTTAAATATAGTATATTATGAATTAAAATTAGTATATAGTAAAAATTTGAATATCATTATTTTATTTGCAAATACTATATTTAATTAAATAAATATCAAGTTTTTCAAATATTGTTATAATAAAAGAAATTTAGTAATATTTCGAGAAACTAAAATTAAAACAAAATATTTTCTTGAAAGGAGAAGTAAAAAATGAGTGAAGAATTTAACAATAATGAAGAATCAGAAGAAATTGACAACATTATAGTTTTAAACGATGAAAATGGTGAAGAGGTTCCTTTTGAATTCCTTGATTTAATAGAATTAGATGGTGAGGAATATGTTGTTCTATTACCAGTAGAAGAAGATGAAGAAGAAGCTGATGAAGTTGTTATATTGAAATTAGAAGATACTGAATCAGAAGATGAAGAATCTTATGTAAGTGTTGAAGATGAAGAAATACTTAACAAAGTTTTTGAAATTTTCAAAGAAAAATTTAAAGATGAGTTCAACTTTGTTGACTAATCAAAAAAACAAATTTACCAAGGAAGCGATTTAATCGCTTCCTTTTTAGTGCCACTAAGAATACTTAAAGCAACTTATATTTGAAAAAACATAATTTCCCAATCCAAAAGAATTTCCATAAAATATTTTTAACATATAACCAAACCATATCCAACCCCATTCGGAGAAAAAATTTGTTACTTTTGAAAAAAGAAGTCTCCGACCTGAGCCATCAAACATCCAACCCCAATCATTATCGTAACAAGTGCAACAAACCAAGTACGCACTCCACCGCGTTTGAAGGAACTTCTTTTTTCAAAAGTAACAAATTTTTTCTCTCGGTGCTACCTCAAAAAACATTAAGATTCTACCATCCATTATACTACAATCAAATGTGAAAATTTTGTGAAATCTTTCACAAATAGTTGAAGAATCATTGTTCGTATGTTAAAATAAAAGATATTGCTAAAATTTAAAAATATAGGAAAGGATAGGTTCAAAAACATGCTCAAAATACTTAAAAACTTAAAACAATCTTGGCTAGTAGTAATTATAATAATAATGCTTCTATGTGTGCAAGCCACAGCAGACTTGAATTTACCAGATTATACTTCTAAAATTGTTAATGTAGGAATTCAACAAAAAGGCATACAAAATTCTGCTCCAGAAGCAATAAGTAAACAAAATTTGGAAAAGGTATTACTATTAAGTAAAGAAGATAAATTTATATTACAAAATTATACAGTGTTTTCAAAAGATAATTTAACAGAAAAACAATATAACAAATACCTAAAAAAATATCCAAAACTAGATGAGCAAGAATCTTATGTATTAAAGGAAATCAGTAAGGATATTCAAGAAAAATTAAATTTAGAAGTAGGTAAATCATTAATGTTAATATCTACATTAGAAAATGAAGAAAGCGCTACTAAAATAAAAGAGCAAATCATTTCTGAATTTAGTGCAATGCAAAACACTATATCTAATGCGGAAATAAACAATAATCATAATCTACCAATAACAGATATTAATCAAATAATGTCTCAAGATTTAATAACAATTATAAAATATATTCCAAATGAATATTTGAATATATTGTTAGACAAAATAAATGAAAAATATTCAGCAATGCCAGATAGCATAATACAACAATCTGCAATTACTGCAGTTCAAAAGGAATATGAAGAATTAGGAGCTGATTTAGAAAAAATCCAAAATGATTACATATTATTCACAGGGCTACAAATGCTTGGAATTTCGCTAATAAGCGTAATTTCAGGTTGTATAATTATTCTGCTATCAGCAAAAATGGCAGCAAAATTAGGAAAAAGCTTAAGAGAAAAAGTGTTTAAAAAAGTATTAACTTTTTCAAGTACAGAATATAGAAAATTTTGTAGTTCTTCATTAATTACAAGAAATACCAACGATATTCAACAAATACAAAATTTAATTCCTATGTTATTTAGGGTAGTTATTTATGCTCCAATAATGGGAATAGGAGGTTTTATAAAAGTACTTACAACAAGTGAAAATTCAATGGCTTGGATAGTCGGTGTAGCAATACTTGCAATTTTATTTGTAGTAGGAACATTATTTGCAATAACAATGCCAAAGTTTAAAAAATTACAAAATCTTATAGATACATTAAATATGGTTTCTAGAGAAATTTTAACTGGACGCCCTGTTATAAGAGCTTTTAATAAAGAAAAATATGAAGAAGAAAAATTTGATAAAGCTAATAAAGATTTGATGAAAACTAATATATTTGTTAATAGAGGAATGAGCTTAATGATGCCATCATTAATGTTTATAATGAACTCAATATCTCTTTTAATAATTTGGGCTGGAAGTTTTAAAGTTGATGAAGGAGTAATGCAAGTAGGAGATTTAATGGCATTTATACAATATACAATGCAAATAGTAATATCTTTCTTATTTATATCAATGTTGTCAATAATGTTACCACGTGCTTCTGTATCAGCAAAACGTATAACAGAAGTTTTAGAAACAGAACCTATAATAGAGGATAAGAAAAATGTTAAACATTTTGATAAAACTAAAAAAGGATTAGTAGAATTTAAAGATGTTTCTTTTAGATATCCAGATGCGGATGCGGAAATTTTAACAGATATTAATTTTACAGCAAAACCAGGTGAAGTTACAGCAATAATAGGAAGTACAGGAAGTGGTAAATCTACAGTGGTAAATTTATTGCCACGTTTTTATGATGTAACAGGTGGAGAAATTTTAATAGATGGTGTAAATATAAAAGATGTAACACAAAAAGAATTAAGAAATGTTATAGGATTTGTACCACAAAAAGGTGTACTATTTTCAGGAACAATAAAATCTAATATCAAATACAGTGATGAAAATATGTCAGATGAAAAAATGATACAAGCGGCTAAAATTGCACAAGCTGAAGAATTTATAAATTCAAAAGCCGATTTGTATAATTCTGAAATATCACAAGGTGGAAACAATGTTTCAGGTGGTCAAAAACAACGTTTATCTATAGCAAGGGCAATAGCAAAAGACCCAGAAATATATGTTTTTGATGATAGTTTTTCAGCCTTAGATTTCAAAACAGATTTAAAATTACGTACAGCATTAGAAGAAGTAACACATGATAAAACAGTAATAATAGTTGCTCAAAGAATAAGTACTATAATGAATGCAAATCAAATAATAGTATTAGATGAAGGAAAAATTGTTGGAAAAGGAACACATGAGCAATTATTAAAGAATAATGAGATATATAAACAAATAGCTTTATCACAACTTTCAAAGGAGGAATTAGAAAATGACAAATAATAAAAGAAAGCCTCCAATGGGAGGAGGACATGGACCAGGAATGGCTCCAGTAGAAAAGGCAAAGGATTTTAAAGGAACAACAAAAGTATTATTAAAAATTTATCTTTCAAAATATAAAATAGGTTTAATAATTGTGTTAGTATTTGCAATAGGAAGTACAATATTTTCTATTGTTGGACCAAAAATATTGGGAAATGCAACAACAGAAATATATACAGGAATTATTAGTAAGATCTCAGGCGGATCAGGAATTAATTTCTCTAATATAGGCAAAATACTTTTAACTTTAGTAATACTATATATAATAAGTGCAATATTTTCATTTATTCAAGGATTTGCAATGACAAATATAGCACAAAAATTAACATATAAATTACGTAATGATTTAGCTAAAAAAATAAATAAATTACCTATGAATTATTTTGACAAAAAGACAAATGGAGAAGTATTATCTATAATAACAAATGATATAGATACATTAAGTACTAATTTAAATCAAAGTATTACGCAAATAATAACATCAGTATGTACATTAGTAGGTATTTTATATATGATGTTTTCAATGAATATAACCATGACCTTAATTTCTTTATTAATATTACCAATATCAGCATTTGCAGTAAAAAATGTTGTATCTAAATCTCAAAAATATTTTATAAAACAGCAAGAATATTTAGGGCATGTTAATGGAAATGTAGAAGAAACTTTTGGTGGATATAATATAGTAAAAGTATTTAATGGTGAAGAAAAAGCAATTAAAGAGTTTAAAAAATCAAATGATGAATTATATGTATCATCATGGAAATCACAATTTCTGTCTGGATTAATACATCCGATAATGAATTTTATAGGTAATATTGGTTATGTTGCAATTGCTTTATTAGGTGGATATTTAAGTATACAAGGTAAAATTACAGTAGGAAACATCCAATCTTTTATCCAATATAATAAACAATTTACTCAACCTATAAATCAAATTGCACAAGTATCAAGCATGATACAAGCAATGATAGCTGCTGCTGAGAGAATTTTTGAATTTTTAGGCGAAAAAGAAGAAACAAAAAATGTGACAGACAATACAAATATAAATACATTAAAAGGGAATGTTAAATTTGAAAATGTTCATTTTGGTTATACACCAGAAAAAATTGTAATAAACGATTTTAATGCAGATATCAAAGAAGGTCAAAAAATAGCCATAGTTGGTCCAACAGGAGCAGGAAAAACAACAATAGTAAAATTATTAATGCGTTTCTACGATTTAAGCTCTGGAAGAATTTTGATTGATGGACATGATATTAAGAATTTCGATAGAGGAGAAATAAGAAAATTATTTGGAATGGTGCTTCAAGATACATGGCTATTTAATGGAACTATAAAAGATAATATTAGATATAGTAAATTAGATGCAACCGATTCAGAAGTGATAGAAGCGGCAAAAGCAGCAAAAGTGCATCATTTTATTAAAACACTACCAAATTCATATAATATGGAAATAAATGAAGAAACAAGTAATATTTCACAAGGACAAAAACAATTATTAACAATAGCCCGTGTAATTTTAGCAAATCCTAAGATATTAATATTAGATGAAGCCACAAGTTCAATAGATACTAGAACTGAAATACAAATTCAGGAAGCGATGGATGAACTTATGAAAGGTAGAACAAGTTTTATTATTGCACATAGATTATCAACAATTAAAAATGCAGATTTAATTTTGGTTATGAACAATGGTGATATTGTTGAACAGGGTACTCATGAAGAATTGTTAAATAAAAACGGATTTTATGCTAGTTTATATAATTCACAATTTGAAGAAGTTGAAGAATAGGAGAAAAATACACAATTGAGGATATACTTAAATTGTGTATTTTTTTATTAAAAAATGGATTGTTAAGCAAAAGTTAAATGTAATTCTATAAAATAAGTGCAAGTTTAAAAATTTATAATAAATATCAATTAAAATTTATTATAAATGTAAGTTAAATTTAATTGACAAAGAAACAAATGTTTAGTAAAATAATTTCGAAGGTGATAATAAAAATGGATTTAAATAATGATGTGAAATATATAAAAGGGGTTGGACCTAATAGGGTAGTATTGTTAAATAAACTTGGAATTTATACATTGAAAGATTTAATAACATATTATCCAAGAGACTATGAAGATAGAAGTAAACCAAAATTAATTAATGAAGTTTTAGATGGAGAAGAGGTTTTAATTAAAGGGTTTGTAATTTCAAAAATGTTAGAATTAAAAATCAGAAAGAACCTAACAATATATAAATTAATAATTAGAGATGAAACAGGACCATGTACAATTACATGGTATAATCAACCATATTTAAAAAAAATTTTTATTGTAGGAAATGAATATAGCTTTTATGGGAAAATATCAAAAAAAGGCAATAGGGTTGAAATGAATTCCCCAGTTTTTGATAATATAGAAACACAAAAAAATACTGGAAAAATAGTTCCAATTTATCCTCTTACATATAATCTTTCACAAAATACAATAAGACAAATTATTGAAAATGGATTAAATGAAGTTGAAGATGAATTACAAGAAACAATTCCAGAATATTTAAGAAAAGAATATAATTTGATAAACATAAATAATGCTATACATAATATACACTTTCCACAAGAATTTTCTGATTTCAAAAAAGCTAGAACACGTTTGGTTTTCGAAGAATTATTAGATTTGCAACTTGCATTACTTAGTTTAAAAAATAAATATACACAAGAAAAAGTAGGAATAAAATTTGATAAAAATATAAAAATTTCCAATGTTATAAATGAATTACCATTTAAACTAACACATGCGCAACTTAAAGTTTTAGAAGAAATAGATACTAATATGGAAAGTGAAAAAACAATGAATAGACTTCTTCAAGGTGATGTTGGTTCTGGTAAAACCATTGTATCAATTATAGCAACATATAAAGCGGTAAAAAGTGGATATCAAGTTGCAGTTATGGCACCAACTGCAATACTTGCCAGTCAGCATTTAGAAAGTTTTACAGAAGTTTTAAGTAAATATGGAATTAAATGCGAATTACTAGTTAGCAGTATTACAAAAAAGAAAAAAGATGAAATATTGGAAAAATTGCAATCAGGTGAGATTGATGTTTTAATAGGAACACATGCAATATTAGAAGATAATGTAATTTTTAAGAACTTAGGATTAGTTGTAACAGATGAGCAACATAGATTTGGAGTAAGGCAAAGAAGTACAATTGCTGCAAAAGGTAATAATCCAGATGTATTAGTTATGACTGCAACACCAATCCCAAGAACCCTTGCATTAATTTTATATGGAGATTTAGATATATCAATAATTGATGAATTACCACCAAATAGAAAGAAAATTGAAACATATGCAGTAACTAAATCAATGACAGAAAGAGTAAATAACTTTATTAAAAAACAAATAAATGAAGGAAGACAAATATATGTAGTATGTCCTCTAGTAGAAGAAAATGAGGAAATAAAAGCCAATTCTGTTATAGAACTTGCTGAAAAATATAAAAACAAGGTTTTTAAAGACTATAAAGTGGAATATATTCATGGAAAAATGAGACCTAAAGAAAAAGATGAAATAATGCAAAAATTTAAAGATGGTGAGATAGATATATTAATTTCCACAACAGTTATAGAAGTTGGTGTTAATGTTCCAAATTCTAGTACAATGATAGTTGAAAATGCAGAAAGGTTTGGATTAGCTCAATTACACCAATTAAGGGGAAGAGTAGGAAGAGGAGAATATCAATCATATTGTATATTAAAATATAATAGTGGCTCAGATGTGGTTAGAGAAAGAATGAAGATTATGCAAGATACAAATAATGGTTTTATAATTGCAGAAAAAGACTTAGAACTTCGTGGCAGTGGAGAATTCTTTGGAACAAAACAACATGGCTTACCAGAATTTAAAATAGCTAATTTATTTGAAGATATGAACATTTTGCAAAGTGTTCAAGCTGTAGCTAATAAAATTATAGATGAAGATCCAGAGTTAAAGATGGAAAAAAATAAAGCATTAAAGAAGATTGTTGATCAAAGATTTGGAGAAAGAATTGACATTTAACTTTGGAAGAATATTTGCATACAAATTGTTAATATTATTTTATTGAAGTCAAATACATATAACAGAAATACATAATTCAAAAAATAGATGTTTTATATGCTTTTTTAATCTTTGTAAAAAGATTTATTTAGATCTTGAAAATAGTAATTTTATAAAATTTTACAAAAATTTTACAAAAAAACGATTTACATAATTGACTTTTAGGCAAAAATTTGGTACAATTAAACTATGTTTTTTTATAAAGGTGGTAAATATGAAAGTAAGAATACCAAAAAATAATAATAACAAAGGAAAAAGTATAAATGGAATAGAAAAGTTAATTGATATATACACAAATCAAATACTAGAGGAATTAGAAAGAAAAGGCAGTACAATCATTAGAAAAATTGATGTATTTTCATACATGTTACAAAATAAGTATCTTAAAATTATAGTTAATAATTTTAATGAAATTACTACGAAAAAATCAAGAGATTATTTAATAAATAGGAATAGTAATGAAAAGCAAGCTCAAGATTATATGCTTGATTGTATAAGAAACGAAATAGATATATTAGTGGAAAAGGAAATACAAAACTGTAATGCTGATGAAACTATTGAAAAACTGAGAAACATAAAATGTCAAAACTATATAAAAGATGTTTGGGACATAATGATTCCAGATAAAACAAAAGAAAATAGTGCAGAAATTGAAAGAATTGAAAAATTATTGAACAAAACATTAGTGAAGTGTATTGAAACAAAGTTAAATAATATAACAAAAAAGCAACTCGGAAAAAGTGAATTATTAAAAGAGAATATAAAACCAAAAGTGTTAGAAAAATTAAAATTGCAAAAACAAAATGATTTTTTTGAAGAAGTAAGAAAATATACAAATGATTTTTCTTTTTTAGCATGTAATAGAGATGTATATTTTTCAAATAATGGTTACTCAAATAATAATAAGGATAAATATTCAAATGTAACTGGGCAAAATACAGAAAATTATAAATTTTCAAATGCTGATAATTATTTTAAATTTAATTATATTCAATCAAAAATAAAAAACCAAATTGAACTTGGATATGATGAAGAAAAAGCTATAATAAAACTTTTGAAAACAGAAAAGTTATCAGATGTTGAAAACAAAATATTAAAATTGAGAAGAGATAAGATATTGAAAAAACATAATTTTAATAATGATGATATAGAAAATAATGAAAGATAATAATTACAATAATAAAAGGTATAGTTAAGTAATAAATAATTATCTATAATGTTGTTTGTAAAAAATAATAGTTAAATTTTAAAAGCAAGTGTATTGATTAACACTTGCTTTTATGATATTATACAAAAAATAAAACATTTTGATAAATCACAGAAAAGGAGAAAAGATACAAATGTCAAGATTAATAGTGGTAGATGGTAACAGTATAATGAACAGGGCTTTCTATGGAATAATGGGAAGTAAAATGCTTATGACTAAAGATGGTACTTATACAAATGCAGTATATGGCTTTTTAGCAATTATTTTTAAAGTTATAGATGAATTACAGCCAGACTATATAGCAGTTGCATTTGATTTAAAAGCTCCTACAGCAAGACATAAAGTATATGATGGCTACAAGGCTAATAGAAAAGGAATGCCAAATGAACTTGCAGAACAGATGCCTATTATAAAAAATATCTTAAAATGTATGAATATAACTATTATTGAAAAAGAAGGTTATGAAGCTGATGATGTATTAGGTACACTTGCTAAAATGGGCGAACAACAAGGGCTAGAAGTTACAATTCTTTCAGGAGACAGAGATACATTTCAACTTGCTACAGATAAAGTTACAATTAGAATTCCTAGAACCAAAGCAGGAAAAACAGAAGTAGATAATTTTGATAGAAATAAAGTATTAGAAATATATGGTGTTGAACCTAAAAAATTAATAGAAGTTAAAGGATTGCAAGGAGACACATCAGACAATATTCCAGGTGTTCCAGGAGTAGGGGAAAAGACAGCATTAAATTTAATAAAAGAATATTCTAGTATAGAAGATTTATATAAATCAATTGAGAATGGAACAGCTACAGTCAAAGGAAAATTAAAAGAAAATTTAATTAATAATAAAGACCTAGCAGAACTTTCTAAATTTTTAGGAACAATAAATGTAGAAGTGCCAATTAATGAAAAAATAGAAGAGTTAAAGGTAAAAGAATGGAATAATGAGGAAGTTTTAAATATATTTAAGGAACTTAATTTTAATAGATTTATAGATAGATTTAATTTGAATAATTTTCAAGAAAAAAAACAAACAAAAAATTTATTTGAAATTAAAGATATAGATACTAATAATAAAGAAGAAATGA
>USQY01000049.1 GCA_900557045.1 uncultured Clostridium sp. | reverse complement strand
TCCGGGGTTCGAGACCCCGATGGCCCACCATATTTATAACACAAGTTATATATCTTTTTTATAAAATGAAATCGTTTTACAATGGTTTCTTTTTTTATTTAATTTTCACATTTTCAGTATTCAATTTTTCGGTATTCAATTTTACTTGATTTTAAATATTTAATATAGTAAAATATTATTATAAGAATAAAGAGAAAGAAGGTAACAAAAGATGAATAAAAAGAATTTGAAAATAATAATAATACTTACAGTAACTGTAATTGCAATATCTATAATAATATATTGCTTTGCAACGAAAAATATTAAAAATACAGAAAATTCTAATACAAACAATGGAACTACAACAATGGAATCTGAAATAAAAAAAGTTGGTGAATTCACAGGTGAATTGTCAGATGGAACAAAAATAAATACAAATGCATCAATGAATGCAACATCAACATTGGGGGATTTGCAATTAGAAAATATTAGGTTAACATTGAAAAATGGAGTTACTACTTTTAGAGCAAATGTAAAAAATACTGGAGCAACAAAAACAGAATTGAAAAATGTTACATTAAAATTAAAAGATAAAGATGGAAAAGAATTAGTATCAGCAAAAGGACTTATATCCAGCTTAAATGCAGATGAGGATAAGGAACTTGCTATTTCAATTACTTCAAATTATATTGATGCCTATAGTTATGAAATTATGGAAGATTAATTATAGTGGAAATTTAGTGTTAAGAATAAAGTATTTAGAAAATAATAAAATATAGAAAAGTAAATAGAAAAGTAATAAGAAAATAAGATAACAAAATAATTAAATATAAGAATAACAAAATAAAAAAATATAACAATAAAATTTTAAGGAGGGGAAAAATGTTAAAGATTTATAACACAGATATTGAAACAAATTTAACTGCAGAACAGAAAGAAGTAACAAAAGGTTGTTGGATAAACATGGTCTCCCCTTCTGAAAACGAAATTAAACAAGTTTGTGAACAAGCGAATATTTCAGACGAGTTTATAAGATATGCATTAGATTACGAAGAAAAAGCCAGAATTGATATTGAAGATGATGGAACAATTTTATTTATATTAGATGTTCCAGTTTTAGAAAAAGAACAAGATTCAGAAATTTATACTACAATGCCAGTAGGGCTTATAGTTGTGAGAGATGATTTTTTTATAACAGTTTCATTAAAGAAAAATAAAATTATTTCTAATTTAGAACGTTCAATTAATAAAAAGGTAATAACTTATAAAAAAAGCAGATTTATTTTTCAATTTTTCTATGAAAATGCATCTGTATTTTTAAGATTACTAAAACAAATAAATAAAGAAACAGAAGTAGCTGAAAGCATTTTAAAAAAGACGTTAAAAAATAGAGAATTACTAAAATTATTGAATTCAGAGAAAAGTTTAGTATATTTTACAACATCTTTGAAATCAAATGAAGTAGTAATGGAGAAAACATTAAGAGGAAAAATTATTAAGTTATATGATGAAGACGAAGATATTCTTGAAGATGCAATTATTGAAAATAAACAAGCAATAGAAATGAGTAAAATTTATAGTGATATTTTAAATGGAAGTATGGATGCATATGCATCAATAATTTCAAATAATTTGAATGGAGTAATGAAAATGCTAACATCTATAACTGTTATTTTAGCTATACCTACATTAATTTCAAGTTTATGGGGAATGAATGTACCTGTGCCTTTGCAAAATAGTAATATAGGTTTTATAGTGTTAGTTGTAAGTACTATAATTATTACTGCAATTACTATAATATGGTTAAAAGCAAGAGATTTATTATCATAGAACAATAAAAATTTGTATTATCAAAGAATTATAGTTAGACATAACTATGAATGATATCAAATTGTGTCGAATAATATTAAATAGTGTAAAAATATAGAAAATGTTGTAAGGTTATGTAAAATAAAAAACGATAATATATTCAAAAAAGTGTTGCAAATTTGTGCGTTATAGTGTATAATAATACAATATTCATAAATTTTTATATTTAAAACTTATAATTAAGTTTAAAAGGAGATGCTAGTATGACTACAAATGACATGGCAATTACAAAGGCAATAAAAGACCTGTACTATAATAAACAGGTTAGATTTATTTTAATGCACCCAAATGGAACGATTGGAATGTATGATGAGAAGAGTTTTCTTGTTGGGGAATTGCCACCTAAAAGTCCAGCAAGGAAAATTATAAAAAATGTCAATACTGAGGTATATTTAAAATATGTATTGGCATAAAAAAGCAGTGTAGCAATGAAATTTTTGCTACACTGTTTTTTTATTGTAACTTTTTTGTATCATTAGTATATGAAAGTGTATTATCAATTTTATGTTTTACAGTTTTTAAGGTATTATATATATTTTCTGGAATATTACCATTTCCACTTTCATAATCAGAAATAGATTTATTAATATCTAAAATTTTATATCTATCAGATTTACCAGTTCCCAAATCTAACATATATGTTGGTATATAGTTGTAAGAATCAATAGAAATGGAGTTATTAGAATGTTTAGTTATTTGTAATTGCAATATTATAGAATTTCTAGTATTTTCAATAACCTGTCCAGACATAAAATTGCCTAATGAATAAATAACAAATCCATCTTTTGTAGAACCATTTTCTAAAGTTATTGTACGTTTTTCCATTGGTTGCAAAACATGAGCGTGACTTCCTAAAATTATGTCTACACCGTTCTCAAATAAGAAATTTGCCAATTTTTCTTGACTAGAGTTTTGAATTAACTTATATTCTTCTCCCCAATGCATACTAACACAAATAATATCAGGGTTAAGCAATTTAGCCTTAGATATTTGATCTGAAATTAAATTTTCATCAATAAGATTTATACAATATTCTTTTCCAGAGGGGATAGGAATACCATTAGTTCCATAAGTAAAAGACAAAAAAGCAAATTTAATGCCATTAATATTTTTAGTTAAAATTGTATTTTGTTCTTCTTTGCTTCTATAAGTACCAGTGTGACTTAAACCGTACTTTATCTAATTCATCTAATGTACTAACTAATCCAGCATATTTTTTATCCAAACTATGATTGTTGGCTGTGGAAACAACATCAATACCTAAATCTGCTATATTTTGTGCTAATTGCTCAGGAGTATTAAAAGTAGGATATCCAGTATATCCGACATCTTTTCCGGAAAATGTAGTTTCTAAATTCCCAATTGCAATATCAGCATTTTGTATATAAGATTGAATATTAGTGAAAACCTTTGAAAAATCATATGAATCAGTTTTAGAATCATATGCATCATCAAAATTTGTGGTGTGACACATAATATCACCAATTACTGCCATATTTACTGTAATATCTTTAGGCACTTCTGAAGAAATACCTGTAGAAGATGTTGAAGTATTTTTGTTAGAAAATAGTTTAATTAATCCTGTAATTATTAAATAAAAAATAATAAAAATAGCAATTAAAAAAATAAAAAATTTCCTATAATTTAATTTTCGTGCTTTTCGTTTTCTATAATTTGCTTTCTTCTTATTATAATTTTTTTGATTTATTGAATGTATTTTTTTACGTGAAGTTTTTCTAGTGCTTTTTAGTGAATAATAATTATTCTTCATTTTGTAGTACCTTCTTTCTGAGCAACAGCATAAAATAATAGTTAAAATAATTGAAATATATAGCAGATTATTTAAATTCCTTAAATCCATTAACTTCGCCACGTTTAATGGCTCCGTATAAATTGGCTCTAATGTGTGGTATGACAGTTTGTAAATTTTTCAATAATTCTTTAATATCTTCTCTTTTAGAAAATCCATCCATTGGACAAGCTTTTGGCATTATAGTAATATTATTTCTTTTTACAAAGTTACGTATATATTTTTCAGGTGCATAGATTAATGGACGTATAAGGGTCATTTTAGACCTATCCATATAACTTATAGGCGCAAAAGTATTTATACTACCAGCGTAAAATAAGTTCATTATAAAAGTTTCTAAAACATCATCTTCATTATGACCAATAGCTATTTTGGTACAACCTTCTCGAGCTGCAATACTGTTCAACATGCCTCTACGTAAATTTGCACATAAAGAACAGGGGTTTTTTTCATTTCGAATGTCAAAAACTATTTCCTTCATATGACCATCTTCAATTATTAATGGAACATCTATTTTTCTACAAATATCTTTTAATAAAACAATGTCAAATCCTTCAAAACCAGGATTAATAGTAATTGCAATTATTTCGAATTTTTTAGGATAAAATCTTTGCAGATTTTTTAGACCCATTAACATAGTTGTAGAATCCTTTCCACCAGATAGACCAACTGCTATTTTATCTCCTTCTTCTATCATGTTATAGTTGTCTATAGCTTTTCTCATATAACTAAGTATTTTTTGCATTTAAGTTCCTCATTTCAAATTTTAAATTTTTGTTGCTATTTAATATTAGTACTTTTGCAAGTATTTCTCAGAAAACTAGTAATATGTAATTATAGAAATACTTATCGTATTAAATAAGTAGCAAATTTTCTATATTATAGCATAAAAATCCTTGAAAAAAAAGAGCAAATGTTATATACTATAAATATATTTGTGCTCATAGCTCAACAGGATAGAGTAGTCGCCTCCTAAGCGACCGATAGAGGTTCGAGTCCCCTTGGGCACACCATAAAAAGGATTTGAATATAATAATTTTATTAAAGAAAATAGTAATAGTGTATAGGTGTGTAAATAGATGAAAGAAAAATTTATGAAAGAGGCACTAAAGGAAGCAAAAAAGGCATATAACAAATTAGAAGTCCCAGTTGGAGCAATTATTGTAAAAGATGGAAAAATTATAGCAAGAGCATATAATCAAAAGGAAAATAAAAAAGATACTACAAATCATGCAGAAATACTAGCGATTAAAAAGGCAAGCAAAAAACTAGAAAGCTGGAGACTTTTAGATTGCGATATGTATGTAACTTTAGAACCATGCAGTATGTGTGCAGGTGCATTAATCCAATCGCGTATTAGGAAAGTGTATATAGGAGCTTTAGATGGAAAAACAGGAGCTTGTGGTTCTGTTTTGAATTTATTAGAAAATTACAAATTTAATCATAAAGTAGAAATGGAAACAGGAGTTTTAAAAAAAGAGTGTGAGCAAATTTTGAAAGATTTTTTTAAAGAATTGAGAGAGTTAAAGAAAGAAACAGGTAGAAAGGAAATTGTTTGTGAATAAAGATAAAATTAAACAAAGAATGAAATTTAGTGCAATTATAATTGTAATAGCGATTATAATTGCTATTGCCATATTTACTGTTTTAAGGTATGAAGTCGAAGGCGAAAAAGATATGCCTTTTGAACTAGGAAAGATAATTGTAATTAGTTCAGCAACTACTGAAAATATAGATAAAAATCAGGATAATTTAAACAAAAATCAAGCAAATATGGAAAATTATTTATGGCAAGAAAAAGTAATTCAAACAAATGATGTATATATATATATAGATAAAAATGTTAATTTAAAAAATGAAGAAATAATAAAGAATGTAAGAATTGAAAATATACAAATTTTAGAAAATGTTAAATTAGGTAAAATTCAAGTATATATGCCAAACAGCTTAAATGATGGATTATACAAATATGTAAATGATTTTCTAGTAAATTCATCATTAACATATACTGGAGCAGCAGCAGATAACAAAAAGAATTTAGAAATTGGTAATCAAGGTGGTTGTATTTGTATAAGTTTTGCAAATGTAGGTGTTGGTGAGTATAAATCAAATGATGATACACAAATAGAACAAGGAGCATATATTTTAGAAAAAATGAATATTTTAAATGAAGATTTGAAATTTACAGTTTCATTTGATTTGATTATTGAAGTGCAAGATAAAGCTTATAAGACAAATATAAAATTAGATTTGCCTATTGAAGATATTGTTGGAAAAAAGGAGACACATAAAGAAATCACAGATTTTAGTAAGGTCATTTTTAAGAGGTATTAATATATTCAACATGTTTGAAGTGTTAATTTGTTAAAAAATAATTTAAAAATAGTTTGAATTAAAAAATATTTTTAATGTAAGATTTATAACACGAATTTATTTAAAATTATGATTTTTTAAAAATTAATAAAACCCCTTGCTAAAAACATAAAAACATTATATAATACGAAAGGTATGAAAACTTTAGCCTCTGTATGGAGGATATTTTTCAATAAAAAGCTATGAATCTTGTCAGGTCCGGAAGGAAGCAGCAATAAGTAGTAAATTTTATGTGAAAAATACTTCCATAGAGAGGCTAAAAAAATAGAAATTGAGGTGATATTTATGTCATATACAGCTTTATATAGGAAATATAGACCTACAAAATTTAGTGAAATAGTAGGGCAAGAACATATAACTAAAACATTAAAAAATCAAATTATTTCAAACAGAGTTGGACATGCATATTTATTAACAGGTGGGCGTGGTACAGGAAAAACATCTGCGGCCAAAATTTTGGCAAGAGCAATAAACTGTTTAAATCCTCAAGAAGGAGAACCTTGTAATGAGTGTGAAATATGTAAGGCAGCACTTCAAGGCTCATTAACAGATATTGTTGAAATGGATGCTGCATCTAATAACGGTGTTGAAGATATTAGGTCAATTCGTGAAGAGGTAAATTTTTTACCAACTGTTGCTAAATATAGAGTATATATTATTGATGAGGTTCATATGTTATCAGTAGGTGCTTTTAATGCTTTACTAAAAACATTAGAAGAACCACCCGAACATGTTAAGTTCATACTTGCAACAACTGAACCACAAAAATTACCAGCAACAATTTTATCAAGATGTCAAAGATTTGATTATAAAAAAATATCAGCAGAAAATATTAAGTTTAGGTTAGAATATATTTGTAAACAAAGTGATATAAACATTACAGATGATGCTTTGAAAACAATTTCAGTACTGGCTGAAGGTGCTATGAGAGATGGTCTAAGTATTTTAGAGAGATGTGTTCAAGAAGGCGAAGAAGAAATTAATGATGATAAAGTCAAGGAATTAGTAGGAATTCCAAAAGTAGAATACATAAACAAAATAGTAAATTCTGTAATAGATTGCGATACTAAGGAAACATTACAAAATATTGATAATGTAATAGTAGATGGCAAAGATTTAAATAATTTAATATGGGAAATAATTAAATATGTAAAAGATATACTAGTATTTAAATCTAGTGGTATATTAAATTTATATAATGATAAAGAACTAAAACAAATAGAAGAAATTTCTAAAAAAACTTCAAAGGAAAGATTATTAAAAATCATATATAGTTTATCTGAACTTGCTAATGATTTAAAAATGACAACACAAAAAACAATAATGTTAGAAGTTGGAATAATGAAATTATGCTCAATTCAAGAAGGAATGGATAGTGGTAATTTTAGTAATGCAACAGTAGGAAATATACAAAATAATATTAATAATGTACAAAATTTAGATACAATGACTAATGTGAGTACAAAAGAAGAGTTATATGGAAACGATAATAAAGAAAGAGATTCTATTACATTTAATATTCAAAATAAAACTAATGAATTAGAAAATAAAATAAAACAATTAGAATATAAAATTAACCAAATTTCAACAGGAGTTATCCACAATTTGGAACAAAATGTGGATAATAAGGAATCTAAAAATACTGCTAAAAGGGTTAATACAAAAGCCATTTTAAATGGTTCTACTAATATTGTAACAAATATTACACCAACAGGGAAAAAATCAGAATGTTGGGGAAAATTAGTTAGTGGTTTAAAAGAAAGTGGAAAAATAATGTTATATACAAATTTAGTAAATACAACAGCTACAGAAGTTAATGATATGACTGTGGGAATTGTTTTTCCAAACGGAATAACACCTTTCGGAAGAAGCATTTTAGATAAACCAGAAAGTGTAAATGAACTTACCAAATTAGTATCAATAGAATATGGAAAACCAATGCAAGTAAAATATATTGACGCTAAAAAACCAAATAATAATATAGATATTGCACAAAATATTTCTAAAGAAATGGGCATGCCAGTTAATATTATAGATGAATAAAGTAAAAGGGCTGAAACTTTTAAACAAAATGAATGTGAAATATGACATTAATATAATAGATTAATAAAAATTAAGGAGGAAAATAAAATGTCAAAAAGAGGAGGATTCCCAGGAATGGGAGGTTTTGGTGGAATGAACATCAATCAATTAATGAAAGAAGCTAAAAAAATGCAAGCTGATATGGAAAAATCACAAGAAGAATTAGTTGCAAAAGAATTTGATGCATCAGCTGGTGGAGGAGTTATAGAAGTTAAAGTAACAGGTGCAAAACTAATAAAAGAAATAAAAATAAAAAAAGAAGCTGTTGATCCAGATGATGTTGAAATGCTAGAAGATTTAATTTTAACTTGTGTTAATGAAGCTTTGAAAAAGGTTGATTCTGCTCAAGCTGCACAATTAGGAAAATATAATATTCCTGGAATTATATAAGACGCAAAAAGGGGGAAAATATGGGATATTATTCACCATCAATAGAAAAATTAATAGAGGCATTTGAAAAATTACCTAGTATAGGAAATAAAACGGCTGCAAGACTTGCATTTTATATATTGAATTCAAGTGAAACAGAAACAAACGAATTTATTGAGGCAATTGTTAATGCAAAGAAAAATTTAAAATATTGTTCAAAATGTTATAATATAACTGATACAGACCCATGCCCAATTTGTGCAAATTCAGGAAGAAACAAGTCTATAATATGTGTTGTTGAAGATGTGAAAGATGTAGTAGCAATGGAGAGAACACATGAGTTCAAAGGAGTTTATCATGTTCTTCATGGAGTAGTATCTCCTATGAATGGAATTGGGCCAGATGATATTAAAATTAAGGAGTTATTAGCAAGATTAATGAATGGACAAGTTAAGGAAATTATTCTTGCCACAAATCCTAGAGTTGAGGGTGAGGCAACTGCAATGTACTTATCAAAATTAATAAAACCATTAGGAATAAAAGTTACAAGAATTGCACACGGAATTCCAGTTGGAGGAGACTTGGAATATACAGATGAAATTACTTTAAGTAAAGCTTTAGAAGGAAGAAGAGAATTATAAAAATAAATATAGAATGTTACTATTCTAAAATTGTAAAAACAATATAGAAAAATACAAACAAATATAGAATATAATAGTGAAAAATCATAAATATAAGGTTTATTAGTATAAAACTATAAAAATGAAAATGCAACAATAATATAATTATTGCTGCATTTTTTACTATTTTATTGCACCTTGCACTGCGGCAATAGTGCTAAGGTTGGAGCCAAGAGCTGAAAAAAAGTTTCCTAATATATCTGTTTCTTCTGGAGTTAAATCTTGTGAAAGAATAATTGAAAAATATGTAGCAAGAGCTACTAGTTCACATCCTGATAAAGAGTTAAGAAACATTTTTTTCACCTCTTACTAATATATGCAGAATAAATGTATATGTTAATATTTATATTTATTTTTAAATCTTGATATTTAATTTTACTTTTTATTCTTTTCTAAAATAATATTGCAAATATTTTTAGTAGAATCCCTTTTGCTAAGGGCTAAACAATTTTCTTTCATTTTTTCAAGTTTATCAGTGTCTTTTAAAAGATTGTCAACTATCATATCTATATCGTCATCTTTTTTTATCCAAACAGCAGCTCCAGATTTTTCAAGAAATCTTGCATTTTCCTCCTCTTGACCAGGGATAGGATTAATTATAAGCATTGGTAAACCAGATGCTAAGCTTTCTGTAGAAGTTAAACCGCCAGGTTTTGTTACTACTAAGGAAGATATATACATTAGTTCCGGCACATTTATTGTATATTTATAAATATGTAAATCATCATTTTTTACTTTTTTATATAATTTTAAAAATTCATTATTCATTTTTTTGTTTCTTCCAGAAATAGCAACAATTTGATATTCATCAAGATGATTGGCAAGACTTTTTAAAACTTTAACAGTTCTTTTTTCTCCAAGTCCAAATTCCCCTCCACCAAAAAATAAAAGTACTTTTTTCTCTTTTTTTAAACGTAGAACATCAAAACATTCATCTTCTTTAAAATCATCTAAAAACCTGTCAGATAAAGGTATTCCTGTAACAAATACTTTAGTTTCTGGAATGTTGTAGTCATTTGTTAATTCAGTTTTCATATCATCATTTGACACAAAAAACAAATCACAATAATCTTTTCCAACTAACCATTGAGCATGTGGCGCAAAATCTGTTAAAACAGTGGCTAATTTGCAATCAACATTTTCATGCTCTTTTAAATAACTAGTCATTTGTGTTGCAAAAGGGTGAGTAGATATTACTATATCAGGCAAAAATTCCTTAAACAAAGTATGAAGTTTTCTAGCCATTTTTTTAGCTATATCTGTGCTTATATGTGAAAGAGCTCCATTTTCTGAATTATAATATACTTTTTTCCAAGCCCATGGTGCTTTTTTTGCCATGTCTTTATAGGCTTCTATTGTTAATCCACTTAAAACTGGGCTGGCATATTCAACACAGTCAACACTTTTAACTTGTGTATCAAAATAATAGTTTTCCTCAATAAAATTTTGTATAGAATTTGCAGCTGATAAATGACCACCGCCATATTTGGCATATAAAACTAATACTCTTTTCATTAAAATCCCTTCTTCTATAATAATTACTGTTTTTCATAAGTGATATTTTTTTATATTCTTAAAAAATAAATATAAATCAATTTTAGCATAAAAAATTTTTTGATACAATACTTTGAAAAATTTTGAATATTTTTTCAAAAAAAGGTAAGAATATTTTTAAAAACAAAAGGAGGAAATGTCTTGAAAATTAAATGGATATTTAAGTTATCAATAGTTATTATTTCAATAATTATAGTAGCTATGTATATATTTAGTGTATTTAATATAAACAACTCAAGTGCGGCAAATGGAAGTGGTACTTCAGATGTGCAATTATTAGCAAGAGCAATAAATGGTGAAGCCCGTGGTGAAACTTATGAAGGGCAGGTTGCTGTTGGTGCAGTTATTTTAAATAGAGTAAAACATTCTAGTTTTCCTAATTCAATAGCTGGGGTAATTTATCAACCTGGAGCATTTACAGCTGTTTCAGATGGACAAATAAATGTACCAATCAAAGAAGGCTCTACAGTTCTTAAAGCGGCGCAAGATGCTTTGAACGGATGGGATCCAACTAATGGTGCTATTTATTACTTTAATCCAGATACTGCAACTAATTCATGGATTTGGTCTAGACCATTAATAAAAACAATTGGAAAACATAGATTTTGTAGATAATCTACTATAAAATGAAAGGGGAAAATAAAATGACAAGCTTAAAACAAAAAGTTTATGATTGGAAAGATAGATTAAAAGATAGGCATATGTTAACATTGGTAGTAGTGTTAATATCTATAATAGTAATATTAGGATTATTCACATATAAAAAACAACGAGAATATAGGCAAGCATCAGAAAATGCATATAATATGGCATTTTTTGAATTAGTAGATTATGTTGATAGTGTAGAAGTTTATTTAGCAAAAGCATTAGTTTCAAATACACCTGAACATGGTGCTGAAACATTAACATATGTATGGAGAGAGGCAAATTTAGCACAAAGTTATTTGGCTAGATTACCAATTAGTAGTTCAGAATTAGAAAATACAGCAAAATTTTTAAATCAAGTTAGTGATTATAGTTATTCTTTATCAAGAAAAAACATAAATAATCAAGAATTAACACAAGAAGAATTAGATAATTTAACCAAATTACATCAATATAGTACCGAATTAAAAAACACATTAAATCAATTATCAGAAGATTTAAATAGTGGGCGTATTAGTTGGGGAGAGTTAACTAAAAAAGGTAGTCCTGTGTTTGCACAAGAGGTTAGCAATATATCTAAAGATAGTTTTAGTAATTTAGAAGAAAATTTTCATGAATATGCTGGCTTAATATATGATGGCGCTTTTTCAGAACACATGACTAATCCTGAAAGAAAAGGTTTAACAGGTGAAGAAATAGATGAAGAAACAGCAAAACAAAAAGCCCTAGAATTTATAGGCGCTGAAAATGTGAAGGAAATAAATTCAAATGGAATTACACAAAATGCAAATATACAGTCATATGATTTTTCAGTTGTGAAAAACGATGGAGTAAATGTTTGGATTTCAATATCACAAAAAGGTGGACATGTAGTATTCTCAAATAGTACAAGAGACGTAACAGCTGAGATTATATCACAAGAAAATGCAAATGAAATAGGAAAGAAATTTCTTGATTCAAGAGGAATTTATAATATGAAACCTACGTATTATTTAAAACAAAATGGAATTGTTACTATAAATTATGCGTATGAACAAGACGGTGTAACTGTTTATTCAGATTTAATTAAGTTGAAAGTAGCTTTGGATAATGGTGAAATATTGGGAATGGAGACAAGTGGATATTTGAATTCACATGAGTATAGGAATTTTGCAACTCCTAAGGTTTCAAAAGAAAAGGCTAGAGAGAAAATTAATAAGAATATAGAGATACAAAGTGAGGGATTGGCTATGATTCCTACTGAGTATCAAAGTGAGATTTTGTGTTGGGAATTTAAGGGCGTTGTGGATGATAGGCAGTTTTTGGTTTATATAAATGTGGAAAATGGTAAGGAAGAAGATGTGTTGGTGATTTTGGATACGCCTAATGGGGTTTTGACTATGTAGGCTTGTGAGTGGCTTTTGCAATAAGGAACAGTTTTTTTAATATCTTTTTTTGGGGGTAGCACCGAGAGAAAAAATTTGTTACTTTTGAAAAAACAAACTCCTTCAAAC